>NZ_JBSLZM010000066.1:0-23928 GCF_056494385.1 Aquifex sp.
GTATATAACGTCAAACTTAAGGTCGTAAAGTTCTCTTATCTTCTTGGAAATGTTCAGGAAAAAGTCGTAAGCTTCTTCCTTGGAGCCGAAAAAGCCTATACGGAAACGTGTTTCGCTTATGTCGTAAGGCTTCTCCGGGTTCCATCTGTTCCTGTATCTCGGCTTATCGGAGGGGTAAATATCCGCAAAGTTGTTAAAAGGGTCAACGTATACGACCCAACCTTCACCTTCCACGGGCTGGAGGGATGCCTTAATGGTTTGGGCTATCTCGGAGTTCTTCATATCGGGGTTAGCCTTTTGACATATTTCTCTAACCGGGACTCCGAACCATTTTAGATTTTCGTCCGCTTCTAAAAAGAAAAGGTTTCTCTCGCCGGCCTCTTCACATATTAACTTCAGCACTCTTCCCCACATGAAATTTATTATTTCACAAATTCGAAAAAGTGTTTTATTATTTTAATAAGATTGTGTTTACTAACCTGTGTGTGTTAAAATACAATTCATGTAAGGAGGTATAGAGATGGGAGACGTGTTAATATCAATTATAGCTATCGCACTTCTCTTAGGTCTTGTACCCCTGTTTTCTGCATTGCTTAAGTTTTAAAATCTCTTTATGCCCCGGGGCTTTACGGTCCTTTTTATTTTTATTTTGCTTTTGTTAAACAGTTGTGCTCCGAATGTAAGGGTTAAGGGGAAGTATAGGGCAAAATGTCCAAGATACCTATATGTAAAGGTTCATTACTGTCCAACCCGATACGCTTACTCAAACCTTTTTCAGCATCTGAGTAAGATTAAAGTTGTAAATCCCGGGAACGGGAAATCAATAAGTATTGCGGTTAGGTATAGCCGTAACGTTAAGGGTATTTGCCTTCCGAAGAAGTATAAGAAGATTTTGGGAAAACCCTTTAAGGGAAAGGTTTACGTTCTAAGATGTGGAGAGAACAACGTAAAAAGCTGTCCTGCCGTTATAAGGGGATACGCCTCTTGGTATGGTCCTAAATTTCACGGAAAGAAAACCGCATCGGGTATCAGATTTAATGCTTACGGACTTTACGCCGCTCACAGATACCTTCCTTTCGGAACCATTCTTGAGGTGAAAAACCTAAGGAACGGAAGAAAGGTAAGGGTAAAGGTAGTAGACAGGGGGCCTTACGTAAGAGGAAGGGAGCTTGACCTCTCTTACGGTGCGGCAAAAAAGCTGGGAATGATAAAGGACGGGGTTATCCCTTTTGAGGCAAAAGTCATACGGTGCGGATACTAAAAATAGCATATATTTAAAATCTGTTAAGATGTGCGGAATAGCCGGTGTTTTTAACTCCCCTTACGCCTCGGAATACGTTTTCCTGATGATTTACTCCCTCCAACATAGAGGCCAAGAAAGTGTGGGGATTAGCTCCTCGGACGGAAAGAGGATACATACTGTAAAGAAGGCAGGAAGAGTTCTTGAAGCTTTAAAGCAAGAAGATCTGAACTCCTTAAAGGGGAATATGGCGATAGCCCACGTTAGGTATTCAACCGCCGGAAACGCCGGAGGATTTAACGCCCAACCTATAGTTAGGGAGACACCGCTCGGAGAGGTTGCCTTAGTTCACAACGGAAACCTTGTTAACTTCTTAACGCTGAGAAAGGAACTTGAATCAAAAGGAATAAAGTTTAGCTACAACTCGGATACCGAAGTTTTCTTGGCTCTCCTTGAGGAAGGAAAGGAGCTAAAACCCGAAGGTCTTGACATACATCCCCTTGACAGAGAAATAATCCCTAAACTCCTTTACGTTTTCGGCAGGGTTAAAGGTGCCTACAGTCTTCTCTTTCTTTTAAAAGACAAGATTGTTGCAGTAAGGGATCCCTACGGCTTTAGACCTCTCGTTATAGGAAGAAAAGGAAAGAGTATCCTTTTTGCTTCCGAGAGCTGTGCCTTTGACATTCTTGAGGGTGAATTCTGGAGGGAGGTAAAGCCCGGGGAAATAATAATCGTTGACGAGAAGGGAATAAGAAGTTACAGGATTTTAAACTCAAGGAAGAAAGCCCAGTGTGTATTTGAGTTCGTTTACTTTGCAAGACCCGACAGCTATATATTCAACGACTGGGTTTACAACGTTAGAAAAGAGATGGGAAGACAGCTCGCAAGAGAGGACGACGTAGAGGCAGATGTCGTTATTCCCGTTCCCGACTCGGGTATAGTTCCTGCTCTCGGTTATGCGGAAGAAAATAAACTTCCCTTTGAATACGGACTTATAAGAAATCATTACGTAGGAAGAAGTTTTATAGAACCGACACCCGAGCTAAGAAACCTGAGAGTCCTTATGAAGCTTTCTCCTAACAGGGCTGTTTTACAGGGAAAAAGGATAGTTGTTATAGACGATTCTCTTGTGAGGGGAACTACTTCCAAGAGAATAGTAAGTATGCTAAGACGTGCCGGAGCAAAGGAAATACACATGAGGATAGCCTCCCCGCCCGTTGTGGGGCCCTGCTACTATGGGATTGATACACCGACGAGAGAGGAGCTCATAGCGAACCAAATGCCCCTTGAAGATATAGCAAAGTTTATAGGTGTTGATAGCTTAAGGTATTTATCCATTGAGGGACTAAGGAGGTCCGTAAAAAACGCGGGAGATTTCTGCGATGCGTGTTTTAGTCTTAACTATCCCGTTGAGGTTGAGGACCTTAAGCTTTCTAAACTCAAGTCTTGAGTTCCTCGAGTTCCTTTAAGAAGCTCCTCTTAAACTCTTCTTTAAACTTATGAGAGTAGAAGGCTATCTTTGCCCTGTTTTCTTCAACCCTTATCCATACTTTTCTGTGAACTGTGTAAAAGGCTGTTGCCATACCGAGAACGAGAATTATGGAACCGAGCCATATAAGGGGTGTGCCCGGCTGATAGGACACCTCAAAACCGGAAAAGAATAAAGGCTCAAAGCCGTTCATAAAGAACATGTAGGGGAAGTCTTTAAGTTCCTCCATCTGGGAAAAAACGAGTGCGGTAAGACGCGGGTCGTATATAACCGGAACGCTGTAAGGCTTTCTGTTCAGGAGAACCTTGAGAACAACTCCGGGAGCCAGCTCGTTCTGGTTCGTAGGATCGTGTATGTTCAAGATAACCCTGTCTATGGATATGAGCATGTTTTTAAACTCAACAACCTGACCGCTCTTTATGTTGAACATACCTACTACCGCGTTCTCGGGGTCTTCGTGGGCTTTCTTTCGGTCAACTACTATAACTCCCATATTGCTCGTTCCCTCAAGAAGTCCGTATGTTGCCTGAAAGAGTCTGTATCTTCCAAAATCAAAAGGCTCGTTAACCTTAACCGTTCCTTTTGCTACAACTTTTCCGGAATTTATTACTTCTATATCGCTCTCGTATGAGCTGACCGCCTGGGCAAAACGCTCATCAACCTTGGGGTTTTCTTCACCGTAGGTCTTTATCCTGAAGTCTATCAGATGAACCGCAAAGGGGAGTTTATAGCTCTTTTGTTCAGGTCCTACGAACATAACGTCGTTTGTATCCCCCTCCGCAACTATCAGGCTTCCCCTTACCCCTACAATGGCATCTATTAAAGCTCCGGCCATTATTATAAGGAGCGCTATATGGGTTATGTAAACTCCAAGCCTTGAGAACCTACCCTTTTCTGCAAAGATATAAGTTCTCCCTTCTTCCTTTTCCATAAATACCTTAAATCCCTTTTTTGCGAGGAACTTAACGAGTTTTTCAACATCTCCTATGTTTGCGGTTATAGGCTTGAGGTGTTTTTCCGCCTTTTCGTCAAGCTTAGTTATCCTCTCTTTACTGAATGCCTGCTTCCAAACCCTCGGTAATCGCTTTATTGAACAAACGATAAGGTTAACCGCAAGGAGAACTATAAAGAGTATGTAATACCACGAGTGAAAAACGTCGTTAAGATAAAGCTTCCATATCCATATACCTACGGTATAACCGAACTGGTCTAGATACCACTCAAAGGGCTGATTCTGTTTTATGTAAGTTGAGCCGAGCATAGAAAGTATTCCGAGAACGAGCATTATGAATATTGCGAGCTTCAAGGAAGCAAAAAAGTCGTATAGGAAGGAAAATAGGTTTCCGTGTTTTCTGTAGTCACTTATTAGAGCCCTTATCCATCCTGCGAGGTTAAGTAAAAAGGACGTAGCAAACAATAGGGAAGAAATGGAAAAGACTAACCAGTATAAGGTATTTACCTCTTCAAGGTGGAATAGTCCGGCAATAACTACCGCAGTGAAGAGAATAAAGCCTAAAACAAGACCTCCGAAACCCGAAAAGAACTCAAGCACCTTCCTCATCCTTCAACTCCATAACCTTCTCCTTGTAAAAATCTACAAGCTTTCTCCTAATCTCTTCGTTCAGTTCCTTTGAAAGTATCTCAACGACCGGTATGCTTTTGTCCTTAACTTGAAAGGAAGGCATCGCTATAAACATACCTCCGTAAACGTTTCGGATAAGCTTAACATTTCTTATTAATATCTCTCCGTAAAGGAGTATGTCAAAGTATGCGAGAAGCTTTCCCCGCTTGTATGGCACTTCAAAGGGGTAAAACTTTACTATCTTTACCCTTTCCATCAAAACTCCGCAAGGTAGAACAGAGGAGTGTATGCGTTAATAACCTTCAACTCCTCAAGGTCAGCACCGACGAGCCTCTTAAGAAGAGATTTTTCCTCCTGAAGGAAGAGGGGCTTTGCATCGGGATAACCCGAGAGTTCCTTAGCTTTCTCTATTGCGTCGTAAAGAGAGCCTATACCGTCAACCAGTCCCAGCTTTAGGGCTTCCTCTCCTGTGAAAACCCTTCCGTCCGCTATACTTCTGAGTTTCTCTTCGCTAATTTTGTCTTTCCTATACTTCAGAATTGCCTGAATGAACTGTTCTAAAGCGTTGTTAACGAGCTCCTGGAGGTATCTCTTTTCTTCTTCCGAGAGCTCCTTCAAGGGGCTCAATGTGTCTTTAAACTTTCCCGTCTTTATGGAAGTGGCCTTTATACCGAGCTTGTTTAAAAGCTCTCTATACGTCATGTGCTGGATTATTACACCGATGCTTCCCGTTATGGTTCCCGGATTTGCGTATATGTAATTCCCCGCGGAGGCGACGTAATACCCGCCGGATGCCGCTATGTTTCCCATGGATATGACAACGGGTTTCCCGCTTTCCCTAAACCTCTCAAGAGCTCTGTATATCTCCTGAGAAGCCCCGACTGAACCTCCCGGGGAGTCAACCCTTAAAACTAAGGCTACAACGTTCTTTGACTTTCTCAGTTTCTCTATTCTGTTCACAAGGGGATAGGGGTTTACTATAACGCCGGTAAGCTTTAATACCGCTATCCTTTTTCCTAAGGGGATTTTTGTTATTATCGCTTGAAGCATCGTAAGAAAAATTATAAGGAGGATTAAGAAAAGGATTATCCTCTTAAGCCACTTCATGGTTCTTTCTCCGTTCCGCAAGGTAAACCAAGAAAACGAGGAATAGGAAAAGGCCGATCACGTAAAATCTGGTGACCCACACGGTCCAGTGGGTTTCGGAAACAACCTTCGGTATATATTCTTTAGCCCAGACTATAAGGAGGATAGCGAGAAATGCGGGAGTTATGAATCTCATAACGTAGTAGTAAAATCTCGGAACCTTTATTATTCCACCCCTGTTAATCTCCTCCCAGGCTTTATCCGCTCCGAAAATCCAGAAGAATATGAGAATCTCAACGAGACCAAAGAATACAACCCCTATCGTTCCCGCCCAGAAATCCATCTCGTCAAGGGATTTATTCAGGAAGATAACGAGGTGTGCACTGAAGAAAACTATTCCCGCAGTGAGTAAGACCGCCTGCTTTCTTGTGAATTTAAGCTCATCCTCAAAGAAAGCTATAAGGGGTTGCATGAGTGCCAAGGATGAGGTGAGACCTGCAAAGAAGAGGAGGAAGAACCATAAAAATCCCAGAAAAACACCTCCCGCTGTCTGTGAAAATATCGCAGGTAGCGTTATGAAACCGAGGTTAAAAGCGCCTCCTTTTGCTATTGCAACAGCATTTGCAACACCAAAGAAGGCAACCGCGGCAGGTATAGCTATTGATCCTCCGAGTATTACCTCCGCCTTTTCGTTAAGAGTTGATGCGGTAAGCCCGCTCAGAACTATGTCGTCATCCTTCCTTATATACGAGGCGTAAGTGATTATCGCACCAAAACCGAGACTCAGGGTAAAGAATATCTGCCCGACCGCAGCTATCCAGACGCTCGGGTCTTTTAGCTTCTCAAAATCGGGGGTCCAGAGGAAATTTAGTCCTTCTACCGCGGAACTGTTCGGTGTCTCAAGTAGAAAAACTCTAATAACGAGGAAAACCGCCAAGATGAACAGGGTCGGCATAGCTATTTTTGCAAACTTTTCTATACCCTCCGATATTCCCCTTATGAGTATTCCAACGTTTATAGCCATGGTTATGAGAAAGACGAGGTATGCAAAGAGAGAGGGGCTTAAGAGTGGTTCATCGCCTTTTGGGAAACCTACGTATTCAAAGAGAAACTCTTTGAAAGGGTGGAGAACTGCATCGGGACTCGTTGCACCGGGCGGGGGTTCCGGAACAAGTCCGACGAGGAACTTTATGGCAAACCCGAGTGTCCAGCTTTCTATGTATACGTAGTAAATTATTACTACGAGAGGTATCCAGAGCCCGAACACCCCGAGAATTTTTGCAAACCTATTTCTCCACATAAGGTAAAAGATGGACGGAGTAGTTCCGTGCCCCTGTGCTCCTCCGTATCTACCCATAGCCCACTCTATCCACATAAGGGGAATACCTACAAGAAGAAAGGCAATTATGTATGGAATCATAAAAGCCCCGCCCCCGTTTTCCGCGGCCTGAACGGGGAATCTAAGAAAGTTACCAAGCCCTACAGCGTTTCCAGCCATAGCGAGGATTAAACCTATGCGGGTAGCCCAATGTTCTCTTTTCACTTCCATAGGAGAATATTTTAAAGTGATGGTTAAGGTTAAAATCTGCGGATTAACAAACGTAGAGGATGCCCTCCATGCGGTAAAAAGCGGGGCAAACTACGTAGGAGTTATAACCTATCCAAAAAGTCCGAGATTTACTCCCAAGGAGAAAAGGCTTGAAATAATAAAAGCCCTGGAAAATTATCCGGTAAGGAAAGTCGCGGTTGTGGTTAACGAAGACTATGAGTTTTTAAGGGAGCTCCTTGAGGAGGGTTTTGACCTCATTCAACTCCACGGGGACGAAGACCTGAGTCTCGGGAAAAAGATAGGACTCAATAGGGTAATAAAAGTGTTCAGAGTGAAGGATACTACTCCGGAAATCGGGGAATGGAAAAACTCCTATGCCCTTTTACTCGATACCTATTCGGAGAAAGCTTACGGCGGAACGGGAAAAACCTTTAACTGGGATATAGCAAAAGCTCTTGTTGAAGAAGGCTACAGGATATTTCTCTCGGGAGGGCTTAATCCCGAAAACGTAGGGAAGGCTGTTGAACACGTAAAACCTTACGGGGTTGACGTTTCCTCCGGAGTAGAAAAAGTAAAGGGAAGAAAAGATAAAGAGAAGGTTGAAAGGTTTATAAGAGAGGCCAAAAAAAGATAAATTTATAGAAAAGTTTGCGGGCTAAAACCCCGTACCTATGATACGAGGATACAGCCCACCCCGAAAGGGTTGACCGGAAAGCATTCGTAGAGTAAATTAGTAGTATGGCTAAATACCCCACCGCTCCCGAGAGGGAGACCAAAGGCTTTAAGGTGGGGTAGAGGTAGAGTGAAGGAGCTGAAAGTAGCTCCGCCTGACCGAAGGTATCTCCGTGAGCTCTGCCTTCGGCAGGGTAGGAGTAGGGGCGGAGTGAACCCGCCCGTGGTGGTAAGGCACCCCATAGAGGGTGTAAACCCACCCGAAGCTCCGCATCTTTGATGCGGGGTAGTTCACAAAACTCCGAAGGTAATCTTTGAAGGAGTTTCTGAAAATACAGCGGGAAAAGATGAAAAACTGAAGTATGAACTCTACGAGAGGAAAGGTGTAGAGTATTACATTTTACGTTTTTCTATCAATTAGAAAAGCAAAAGTTTATAAGCTCCACGAAGGAAAATATAGAAAACTTACAGACGTCGTAGACGATACCCTTGAGTTGAAAATAGAAAACTGCCTGATCAGTTTAGATTTCTCAAAGGTATGGCTCTAATTAACTAAAGGATAGTTCAAACATCGGGGCGGCGGGACTTGAACCCGCGACCTTCGGCTCCCAAAGCCGACGCGCTACCACCTGCGCTACGCCCCGTGGATATATAAGATATTATAGAATTTCTAAGGAGGTTAGAAGATGGTGAGAAAATGGATAATTACCGGATTGATACTGAGCAGCTTAGGGTTCGGAATGTCTATAAATATGGATTTCAAAGAGGTTAAGAAGTTTCCCTATATAAAGTACACAACCGCCTGGAAGGGAACACCCGCTGAAACAAAAGATGTTGCGGTTCCCAACGTTTACATAGTTGTGGGGAAGGACGAAGGTAAGGAAGTGCTATCCTCAGCGGTTAAGATAGCTTTTTATCTGGGACAGTGGACAGACGGAATAGGTCTTACCCCTCAAATTGTAAAGGCAGGAAGGATACCGAGAATTTTAATTAACGACGAAGAGGTAGACCGTTATAAGGACAGGCATCTAATCGTTGTAGGGACAAACAACAAAATAGTTAAAGCTTTGGGGGTGAAGTTTGAAGGTCCATCTTTAAAGGTTTTTGAAAGGAACGGAAGGAAAATTCTCGTTGTAGGGGGAAGGAATACAAAGGAAGTGGTAAAGGCTGCACGTTTCCTTGCGGACAAAGTTCTGGCGTTCAAAGCAGGAGCTTACTCAACATTCTTCAGTTGGGTAAGAGTTAGGGGAATGATTGAACACGGAGAGTTTACATCAGCCCTTGATATTCTCAAGGATTCAAGGGGTGTTCACGCGTGCGGTAGGAATATGTCAATAGCAGCTCCGATGATGGCAAAGTTCCCTCCCGAGGTTAAAAAAGTCGTTAAAAAGAGGAACAGAATAATGTACGTTGAGCTCCCGAAAGCTCTGGAGGAGAAAGATAAGGAAAAAGCTAAGAAGCTATGGAGGGAAGCTATGATAACCTGTTTCCAGTGTCACCAGGGAATAGGCATTCCTAAGCTGAGGAAGTTTGAACCCCTTATGGATATTCACTCAAAGCACCAGAGAATAGCCAAGAGATACGGACTCAGCTGTAAGGACTGCCACTACGGTATAACAGAATACAGGGGATACGAAGAGGGAACTGTTGAGAGATGAGAATATACCTCGTAGGTTTTATGTGTAGCGGAAAGAGCACTGCCGGTAAGCTTCTCTCTACCCGCTTAGATCTTCCTTTTTACGACGTTGACGAGGAAATAGTAAAAAGGGAAGGAATGAGTATTCCCGAGATATTTGAGAAAAAAGGGGAGAAATTTTTCAGATCACTTGAATTTAGTATCTTGCGGGAACTTTCCGAGGGTGAAAAATTCGTCGTATCAACCGGTGGAGGACTCGGAGCAAACGAGGAAGCTATGGAGTTTATGAAAAGAAGGGGAAAAGTTGTTTACCTTGAGGTGAGCTTTGAAACCTTTTTAGAACGGTGCGGTGAGGACCCGAACAGGCCCCTCCTTAAGAGACCTGTATCCGAGATAAAGAAACTTTTTGACCAAAGAAGTAAGGTTTACAAAAAAGCTCATATAAAGGTGAAGGGGGAGAAAGCCCCCGAGGAAGTAGTTAATGAGATTTTATCAGCCCTTGAAGGGAACACCCTTGGTGGGTGAGGAGGGAACTGCATAGGTTCTTTTGGGCATCCTACCTGCGAGGTAGGCCAGTCTTCCCGCAATAGTTGCATATTTCATAGCTACGGCCATTCTTATCGGGTCCTTTGCTTCCGCAAGGGCGGTATTAGTGAGAACCCCATCAACTCCCAGTTCCATAACCGGAGGTATATCGGTAGCACTTCCTATACCGGCGTCAACTATAACGGGAACTGAAACAGCTTCTTTTATAAAGATAAGGTTGTAGGGGTTCTGGAGTCCAAGTCCCGAGCCTATTGGTGCAGCAAGGGGCATAACCGCTGCACACCCTATATCTTCAAACTTCTTGGCGTAAACGGGGTCGTCAAATATATAGGGAAGAACCACAAAACCCTCTTTCACGAGGACTTTTGCAGCTTTATACGTCTCTTCCATATCGGGAAGGAGTGTTTTCTGGTCCCCGATAACCTCAAGCTTCACCCAGTTTATACCGGTTGCTTCCCTTGCCATCATTGCGGTCTTTATCGCCTCTTCCGCCGTGTAGCACCCCGCGGTATTGGGAAGTATTAGGTATTTATTGGGGTCTATGTAGTCAAGGAGGTTCTCCTTTGTGGGGTCCGTTATGTTAACTCTTCTCACCGCGACGGTTATTATCTCAGCTCCCGAAGCCTCAAGAACTTCCTTTGTTTGTTGAAAGTCTTTAAACTTCCCGGAGCCAATTATGAGCCTTGATTTGAATTTCCTTCCCGCTATCTCAAGGTAGTCATCTTGAAGAAGCTTTTCCCAGTCTTGCATAAAGCTTACCTCCGAAGGATTTATTAAAACTTTTAGCCACCGCCTACCAGCTGAACAACCTCAACCTTATCCCCTTCCTTCACCTTTCTCGTGTTGTATTCGGACTTCGGAACCACTTCCTCGTTTATCGCCACAGCCAAGCCTATTTCTCTGAACTTTATACCGAGCTCGTTTAAAAGCTCCATGACGGTAAGCTCACGGGGTATTTCTTTTTCTTCTCCGTTAAGGATTATCCTGGGCATCGTAATTTTTTAATATATGAAAATCACCTTATACCTGCCACTGCTCACTCCCACTCAATCGTTGAAGGGGGTTTTGAAGACACGTCGTAAACCACTCTGTTTATTCCCTCAACCTCGTTTATTATCCTCCTCATCACCCTGTCAAGGAAGTCGTAGGGGAGTCTATACCAGTCCGCAGTCATTCCGTCAACGCTTTCAACGGCCCTGAGGGCTATAACCTTTTCATACGTCCTGACATCCCCCATTACGCCTACACTCCTTACGGGGAGGAGAACAGCAAAGGCTTGCCAAATCCTGTCGTAAAGTCCCTCCTTTTTCAGTTCCTCTATGAATATATAGTCCGCCTTTCTGAGAATCTCTAAATCCCTCTCGTTAACCTCACCTATAATTCTTATCGCAAGACCCGGGCCCGGGAAGGGATGCCTTTTAAGGATTTCTTCGGGAACTCCGAGGAGCTTTCCTATCTGCCTTACCTCGTCCTTGAAAAGCTCCCTGAAGGGTTCAAGGAGCTTTAGGTTCATCCTTTCGGGAAGTCCGCCGACGTTGTGGTGGGTCTTTATCTTCGCACTTCCCTTAATTCCCGCGCTCTCAACAACGTCGGGGTAAAGGGTTCCCTGAAGGAGAAACTCCGCTCCTTCTATTTTTCTCGCTTCCCTCTCAAATACCTCTATAAAGGTTTTCCCTATTATCTTTCTCTTTTCCTCCGGGTCCTCAACACCTTTCAGTCTTTCAAGGAACAGTTTACTTGCATCAACAACGGTAAGAGGAAGTCCCAACCTCCTGAGATTTCTCTCAACCTCCTCCTTTTCCCCCAGCCTTAACAGGCCGTGGTCTATAAAGAAGCAGTGAAGCTTATTCCCTATTGCTCTGTGAGTTAAAACCGCTGCAACCGTTGAATCAACACCCCCCGAGAGTGCGGCTATAACCTTTGAGTTTCCAACAGTTCTTCTTATTTCCTCTATTTTCTCCTTTACAAAGTCTCCCATTTCCCAATTTCTTTCCGCCCTGCATACACCGTAAACGAAGTTCGCAAGCATCTCTTTTCCGTAAACGGTATGGGTTACCTCAGGGTGAAACTGGAAGCCGTAAATTTTCCTTTTTCTGTTCGCTATAACAGCGTAGGGAGAGTTATCGGAAACGGCTAGAACTTCAAAACCTTTCGGAAGCTCAACAACTTTGTCAGCGTGGGACATCCAGACGTCACTTTCCTCGGGAATCCCTTCAAATATCACGTCGTCCTTAACTATCCTTAACCTCACCCTTCCGTATTCTTGCTTTTCCGACCTTTCTACCTTTCCGCCGAGCTGGTGTGTAATTACCTGAAGACCATAACATATGCCGAGAACGGGAACCCCGAGCTCATAAATACCCGGGTCAGGAATGGGTGCATCCTTAGCGTAAACGGAAGCGGGTCCGCCTGAGAAAATTATTCCGTAAGGCTCTCTCTTTTTAATTTCTTCAAGGGGAGTATCCCAGTGGACAATCTCGCTGTAAACACCGAGTTCCCTTACCCTTCTGGCTATCAGTTGAACGTATTGGGAGCCGAAGTTAACGACTATTATGGGTCTCTTCCGCATAAGATTTAATAATATATGAGCTAAATAATTACTTTATAAAAGGTCTTTCCGTAAAATCACTTTTATGGCAATAGATAAGGAGAAGATAAAGCAGGCGATAAAGCTCTTCCTTGAAGGAATAGGTGAGGACCCCAATCGTGAAGGCCTCAGGGAAACCCCCGATAGAGTTGCACGCATGTGGGAAGAGTTTGAGCGTATGAGGAGCTTTGATATGAAACTATTTGAGGAGTTCGGGGGATACAACGAGATGGTTCTTGTTAAAGACATACGTTTTTACAGTCTTTGTGAACACCACCTCCTTCCTTTCTTCGGAAAGGTTCATATAGCTTACATTCCCGATAAAAAGATATCCGGGCTCTCAAAACTCGTTAGGACGGTAAGGGCTTTCGCTTTAAGGCCGCAAGTTCAGGAAAGACTTACGGAAGAGATAGCGGACTTCCTTGAGAAGGAGCTTGAACCCAAAGGTGTCGGGGTTGTTATAGAGGCGGAACACCTCTGTATGTCAATGAGAGGAGTTATGTCTCCGGGGCATATAACCGTGACCTCAGCCCTGAGAGGTGTATTTCTGAAAGATTTGAGAACAAGAGAGGAGTTCCTAAAGCTTGTAAGAGGAGGTTAAATCAAGGGACTTTAACCGTTTTAAGACATTCCTTAATAACCTTTTCCGCGTGTGCCCCTTCCCTCAAAATCAACCTGTGGGGAACTACGTAAGGTATGTTATCAATTACATCCTCAGGAACAACAAAGTCCCTTCCTCTCACGAATGCTTGAGCACGGGCAACCTGAGCCAAGTGGATTAAACCTCTTGTTGAGATACCCAGAAGAACATCTGGGTGGTTTCTTAATGTGTTTGCGAAATCAACGATAAACTCTCCTATTTCCTCTGAGATATAAATTCTTTTTACATCTTCAGTGGCCTTTAAAACTTCCTCAGCTACGGAAACTGTTGATAACTCATTTACCCTTTCCATGGGATTTATTCCCCTAACTATTTCTATTTCGTGTTCCTTAGGAGGATATCCGACATTTAACCTCATAGTAAAACGGTCAAGCTGAGCCTCGGGAAGTGGATAGGTTCCGTAATGTTCAACGGGGTTCTGGGTAGCTATAACGAAAAAGGGCTCGGGAAGCTTGTAAGTTTTTCCGTCAACGCTTACCTGCCTTTCCGCCATAGCCTCAAGAAGGGCACTCTGTGTTTTGGGAGTTCCCCTGTTTATCTCGTCTGCAAGAATAACGTTGTGGAATATGGGCCCTTTTTTAAACTCAAACTCCCTTGTCTTTGGATTGAATACGTTAACACCCGTTATGTCCGAAGGCATCAGGTCGCTGGTAAACTGAATACGGGCAAAAGATAATCCGAGGACTCTTGCAAGGGAAAGGGCAAGGGTTGTTTTCCCCGTTCCCGGAACGTCTTCTATGAGGAGATGTCCCCCCGAAAGGAGACATAAAAGTGCCTTCTCTATAACTTCTTCTTTGCCCTTCAGAACTTTTGAAGCCTCTGAAAGTATACCTTCAATATCCATTGGTATAATTTTAAAAAGCAAGGAGGAGGAGCGTGAACGAGCTATACCAAGTGCCCCAAATACCCCAAGGATCCGTTGAGTATCCTTTAATGCCCTTAAGGGATATAGTAATCTTCCCTACAATGGTTCAACCCCTCTTTGTCGGAAGGCGGTTCTCCATAAGGGCAATAGAGGAAGCGAACAAAAAGGATAAGCTTATATTTCTGGTCCTCCAGAAGGACAAGGATATAGAGGAACCGAAAGAAGAAGATATATACAAAGTCGGTGTTGTTGCCCATATACTAAGAACGGTTCCCATAGAGGACGGAAGGGTAAAAATTCTCGTTCAGGGATTAAAAAGAGCAGTTTTAAAAAAGCTTGAGTGGAAGGAAGACCACTGGGTTGCAACCGTTGAAGTGGTTGAGGAAAAGGATATTTCTCCGACGGACCAAACGATAGAAGATAAAGCTCTCATCAAGGCGGTTAAGGAGTCCGTTGATAAGCTCGTAAGTCTCGGAAAGCAGATAATCCCGGACTTTTTGGTTCTCATAAAGGAGTTAGAAGAGCCCGGAAAGCTCGCTGATATGGTCGCTTCCATACTGGATATAAAGGCCTCCCAAGCCCAGGAAATACTTGAAACTTTTGACCCCAGGGTAAGGCTTCAGAAGGTCCACAAGCTCCTTCAGGACGAGATAGGACTCCTTGAGGTAAAGCAGAGGATTAGTGAACTCGCAAGGGAGAAGATGGAAAAGGAACAGAGGGAATACTTCCTTCGTCAACAGCTAAAGGCTATACAGGAAGAGCTCGGAGAAGCAGGGGGAATAAAGGCGGAAATAGAGGAGTATACGAAGAAGTTTGAGAAGATTAAGGACTGTCTCCCCGAAGAAGGTGTTAAAGAAATAGAGAAGAACATAAAGAGGCTTGAGAGACTTCACCCGGACTCCGCGGAAGCGGGTGTGATAAGAACGTGGCTAGATTGGGTTCTTGACCTTCCGTGGTGCGAGAGAACTGAGGACAATTATGACCTTGATAGGGCAAGGGAGATACTTGATAGGGACCATTACAACCTTGATAAGGTAAAGGACAGGATTATAGAGTATCTGGCAATAAGGAAGTTAACCCAGGGTAAAGAATCTCCGACTCAGATTTTAGCCTTTGTGGGGCCTCCCGGTGTGGGAAAAACTTCCCTCGGTAGGTCTATAGCAGAAGCCCTGGGGAGAAAGTTTGTGAGGATTGCCCTGGGGGGAATAAGGGACGAAGCGGAAATAAGGGGTCACCGGAGAACGTATGTCGGTGCTATGCCCGGAAGGATAATACAGGCAATAAAGCAGGCGGGAACTAAAAATCCCGTAATAATGCTGGACGAGATAGACAAACTTGCCATATCTTTCCAAGGGGATCCCGCTGCAGCATTACTTGAGGTTTTAGACCCCGAACAGAATAAGAAGTTTACAGACCTATACATAGGAATTCCCTTTGACCTATCAGAGGTAATATTCATATGCACCGGAAACAGGGCTGACACAATTCCAACACCCCTTCTTGATAGAATGGAGTTAATTCTCCTTTCGGGATACTCGGAAGAGGAAAAACTGTTCATAGCGAAAAAACACCTAATCCCTAAGCTTATACCCCTACACGGACTGAAACCCGAGGAAGTTGAGTTTACCGATGACGCTATTCTTGAAATAATAAGGGGATACACAAGGGAGGCAGGTGTAAGAAATCTCCAGAGACAGATTTCCGCAGTCCTCAGGAAACTGGCGGTCAAAAAGCTTCAGGGTGAGAGTGGCCCCTTCAAGGTTGATAAGGAAGTTGTAAGGAAGCTTCTCGGTGTTCCGAGATACAGACCCGAGAGGGAGAAAAAACCTCTCGTAGGTGTTGCAACGGGTCTTGCATGGACCGAAGTGGGCGGGGAGATAATGTTCATAGAAGCTACAAAGATGAAAGGGAAAGGTTCTTTAGTTCTTACCGGCTCTCTCGGGGATATTATGAAGGAAAGTGCTCAGGCCGCCCTTTCCTTTATCCGTTCAAAAGCTGAAGATTTCGGAATAGACTCCGATATATTCTCACAGGTTGACGTTCACGTCCACGTTCCCGAGGGAGCGGTTCCGAAAGATGGGCCGTCCGCAGGTGTTGCTATAGCTACTGCTCTTCTTTCACTCTTCACGGATATACCCGTGAGAATGGATGTAGCTATGACGGGTGAAATCACCTTGAGGGGAAGGGTTCTTCCGGTAGGTGGTCTAAAGGAAAAGATACTTGCGGCAAAAAGGGCCGAGATTTACGAGGTTATACTACCTGCGAAGAATAAGGACGAAGTTCTTGAAGAGCTCCCCGAATACGTTAGGGAAAAGATGACCCTACACTTCGTTGAAAACCTGGACGAGGTGTTTAAGATAGCGCTTGTGAGGGAGCCAAAGCCCGTTAAAGGGGGTTAATCTCTATTAGGTATACATCTCCCCTGTTCTGTATTGGGAGGGTTCCCTTTTTCCCCGTTATTACAAATACCCTTCCTTCCGAGTCTCTAACTACCGCCTGAACGGCTTCCTCAAACCTCCTCCCCTTGAGCTTTACAGCTTCAAAAAAACCCTTCTTCTTCTCTATTAAGCCCCAAAGCTCTCCTTGTATAAATTTCGTAAAACCCACTACGGAAAAAACGGCAGAACTTTTATTCTTAGGAATTAAAGGTATAACCTTTTGGAAAACCTCAGTAAAAGAAGGTCTTACGTAAAAGATATACGTATTGCCGTCCGCATAGCTGTATTCCTCGGGAAGTTCTGCGGTTGTATATGAAGAACCGAAACCTTCTTCCGAAAGAACTTCGTTTCCTTTGTAGTAGACCTTTAACCTCTTCTCGCCGTCAACGAAGACTAATAGGTCATCAAGAGAAATAGCTCCATCAATCCTGAAATCTTCGGGAAGATTTAGCTTTTCAACTTTAACAAGTTTATTTCCTTTTAACTTAAACTTGTAGGTTTCTCCCCAGTAATCTCTTTCGTTAAACTCCTGACCCACTAAAACCTTTTCTCCGTTCTTTAGAAAATAGCCGAAGACGTAGGGAATGTCTTTCTCAAGTAGTATGAAGGAATCACCTACAGGTTTTAGTATTACACTTGATGCCCTGCCGTTCGTAATTATATTCACGAAAACGTATCTATCGTAACAAACTACGCCAACGGGATAACCCGGAGGTAGTGCGTAAGAAGTAACTTCCACGAAATCGCTTTTTAAAACCTCGTAAACTTTAATACCGCTTTCATGAAGGACGATAAGGTAATCTTTCTTTCCGAAGAGCTTACATATATCTGCGGAAAGAGGAAGAAAATCAAAGCTCCTAACATACCTTGCTTTAACTATAAAATCCTTGGGATACTTTTCCCTTTCCGCGTATACCTTTCTCTCAATAGGGAAGAAGGCTATAGGTCTTCCGAGGTATGAGACCCCATATCCCTTTTCAAGCTCCTTAACTACATAGGTGCAGTTATCTCTTCCTCGCTTCAAGTTTTTAACAACACCACTTAAGGCGTAAAAGCCTTCATCTTCTCCTTCGTAACAAACGGTTCCTACAATAAGCCTTACCTTGTCTCCAACTTTTATGCCTTTGTCTTCAATAATCTTCGCATAGGAAAAGTTTTCTTTAGGCTCAGTTATCTCAACCTTTCCGGTTTTCTTTTCTTCATACCCGAGAACTTTCTTCGTAATGGGGTGAATTATAGGTTCTCCCTTTGTTATAACTTCAAACCTTTCCCCGAAAAACACCTTTCCCTTCGGGAGGTCAAGTATTACCTCATTACCCTCTTTTTTTACTACATAACCTTCCCTTTGGAAGAATTTTATAAGTTCTTGAGGAACTTGGGAGAAAGAGAAAGCTATTAAAAGAAGGAAAAGCTTAATTATAAGCATCCTTTAACCTCTCTATGTTTTCTATAATTTTATCGGTAATCTCTTTAGTTCCCACTTTTTTACAGCCCTCGCTCCAAATGTCCGGAGTTCTGTATCCCTCGTTAAGTGTTTCTTCAACCGCCTTTTCTATAAGGTCGTGGGCTTTATCCATCCCGAAGGAGTATTTAAGCATCATAGCTGCGGAAAGTATTGTAGCTATTGGGTTTGCTATTCCCTTTCCGGCTATATCGGGAGCGGAACCGTGAACGGGCTCGTAAAGGGCATACCTGTCCCCCACACTTGCAGAGGGAAGCATTCCAAGGCTTCCGACGACAACTCCCGACTCGTCCGAAAGTATATCCCCGAATATATTTCCCGTAACTATAACGTCAAAGGTAGTAGGTCTTCTGACAAGCTGCATAGCGCAGTTATCAACGTAAAGGTGTTCAAGCTCAACATCCGGATAATTCTTCTTCTCTTCTTCCACTATCTCCCTCCAAAGAGCACTAACCTCAAGAACGTTTGCCTTATCAACGCTCGTAAGCTTCTTTTTCCTCTTTCTCGCTATCTCAAATCCCTTCCTTACCACCCTTCTTATCTCGTACTCTGTATACTTCATCGTGTTTATGGCATACCTCTTTCCGTTTTCCGTGAAAATACCCCTCGGCTCTCCGTAGTATATTCCGGAGGTTAGCTCCCTTATTACGAGCATATCCGTTCCTTTAACCACCTCTTCCTTCAAAGGGGAGGAGGACACGAGTGCATCCCATACCTTTGCGGGTCTAAGGTTTGCGTAAAGGTCAAGCTCCTTCCTTATCCTTAGAAGACCCTTCTCCGGTCTCTTATCGGTAGGAAGGTTGTCCCACTTTGGCCCTCCTACCGCACCGAGAAGTATCGCATCCGACTTCTTACAGAGTTCAAGCGTTTCGTCGGGAAGAGGATTTCCCGTTTTATCTATCGCCTCTCCTCCTATTAATCCTTCTCTATATACGAACTCAACTCCGTATATCTCTGCAACTTTATCAAGAACCCTTAGGGCTTGTTCCACTATCTCCGGACCTATTCCGTCTCCCTTTAGAACCGCTATTTTGAATTCCTTCATAAGGAAGTATTTTAAACGATAAAACTCTTGACATATTTTCCGGAGTTCTCTATAATAAGATTTCGTCAAGGTTGGAAGGTAAGAGAGAAGGGGTGGTAGCCCCCGTCGTCTAGCCTGGCCTAGGACGCCGGCCTTTCACGCCGGAAACGCGGGTTCAAATCCCGCCGGGGGTGCCACCTTTTTTTTATAAACACGAAGGCGGGTAGCTCAGTTGGGAGAGCGCCGCCCTTACAAGGCGGAGGTCGCGGGTTCGAGTCCCGCCCCGCCTACCATTTGAATTAATTTTAATCTTTCCTTGCTGAAAAACTGCCGAAATCGGATGCATATCTTTTAGTCATTTCCAATTCGTGAAAACATAACCGTGCTCTTTTTTATCTTTTTGTTTTTTTAGTTTTTGTAGAAGTGCTTTCTATGTATATAACTCTGTTTTTAAAATCAATATTTTCCCATATAAGTGAAAATATTTAAATTTTTTCAAGGATTGATGAAGGAGGAATCAATATATAAAACTCTAATAAATATTTTCTCACAAAACCCATATACCTTGTCTTCTTCCATTACTTACTACGTTTCTATTTTATCAAGATTCATGAGCACATCGGACTTCAATCCCACAAACGAAATACATTCCCTAATTCCTTATATCTCAGAACATTGATTTTGTCTGCGCTATTAGCAAGGCAAGAGTTGATACTGAAACAGGATTAAAGCTAAGTCAGACGGTTTTAGAAAAACCTGAAGGGGAAAGAATAAGCCAATGGAAAGTAAGATTCAGATAAAACAGCTCAAGAGTTTAGGTTTGGAGGACTATATGGTAAGGAAACTAAGAGCAATAAGGTTATGGATATGGACTGTATGGCATGTAGCTTATGTCTTTGATACGATAGTGCATACGATTTCCTCCTTTTTCGGATAATAGGCTATTTTTCTTCTTGCTCCAAAACCTGACATCTCCCTACTCACCTCATGCAAAACCTTAGTTAGGATTTTTCCAAAACTTGACACAGGTCAGTGAGATAATAAATTCTTTTGAGTGATGTCTTCAGACATAGAGGAGCTTCGGCGGGAACTTGACATAGTTGACGTTATTTCCGAATACATAAATCTTGAAAGGGTGGGGTCTAACTACAGAACTAACTGTCCTTTTCACCCCGACAGGACTCCTTCTTTTTACGTTTCTCCTTCAAAGCAAATATTCAAGTGTTTCGGTTGTGGAGTAGGGGGAGATGCGATAAAGTTCGTTTCGCTTTACGAGGGTGTGTCTTACCTTGAGGCTGCGGTTGAACTTGCAAAAAAATACGGGATTAAGTTTGACGTAAAGGGTGTATCGAGGAATGAAAGGGTTTTAATAGCCCTTGATAAGGTTGCTGACTTCTACAGGGAAAAACTTCTGAAAAACGACGAAGCGATAAGGTATCTTTCGGATAGGGAAATAGACGGAAAGGTCGTTAAGAAGTTTGGTCTCGGTTTCTCTCCCTCAAGTGAGGAGTTAATTAATTTTCTTAAGGAAAACGAAATACTGGAAGACTACTTAAAAACGGGAAACATCCTGAAGGGAGGAGGAAACACTTACAGGGACTTATTCGTCGGAAGGGTGGTAATACCTATAAGAAACTCTCAGGGGAGGGTGATAGGTTTCGGAGGAAGAAGTATAAAGGAAGACAGGGCTCCCAAGTATATAAACTCCCCCGACAGTGAGGTATTTAAGAAGGGAAAGAACTTATTCGGCCTTTACGAGGCAAAGGATTACATAAAGGAAGAGGGCTATGCGGTTCTTGTGGAGGGATACTTCGACGTTATAAAGCTCTTTTCTGAGGGAATAAGGAACGCAGTCGCACCCCTCGGGACCGCACTTACGGAAGAACAGGCAAAGCTCTTATCAAAATTTACTAAGAAAGTTTACATACTCTACGATGGGGACGAAGCAGGAAGAAAAGCAACCAGGAAAGCTATACCCCTTCTTCTTGATGCGGGTATGGAAGTTTACCCCGTAGAACTTCCGGAAGGATACGACCCGGATGAATTCGTAAAAGCTTACGGTGTAAAAGCCTTAAAGGAATTGATTCTCAATACTAAAGAGCTGTTCAGCGGGTTAATAGAAGCGGGAAGAGATAACAAAGAGGAAAGTATTAGACTTTTTAAAGAATATATACAGCACGTTAGGGATGCTGCTCTCAGAACGGCACTTACAGCGGAGTTTGCAACGAAAAATAAAGTTCCCATGGAAAGGCTAATAATACCTCCCAAATCTCAAAATGAGTATAAAAAAATTGAGTTAAAGTTCAGAGATAAGGTATTAATAAAGGGATTTTTGGCATTTAAACCGAATATAGACCCCGATAAACTTCCGATTGATGAAGAGGTAAAGGAACTTTGCAGAAAAGCCTTGCTGGGATATGAGGACGAAATACCGAAAGAGGCCTTAGAATTTGAATCTCCAGACTTTAAAACCCTCTTTGAGAAAACACTTAAAGAGGTTATAGAGGGTAAAGTCGGTAAAAGGTTAAGAAAAAAGGGCTTGAAAAATGCATATAAATAGTTATTTTAATAAATTTTTGGAGTCAGGAGGTAAGGAATGCTGGAGAAGGATGGTGTGAAACAGCTCATTGAGATGGGAAAGGAAAAGGGATACCTCACCTACGACGAGATTAACGAGGTTCTTGACGAAGACTTTGTATCCTCGGATATGTTTGAAGACCTTATGGATTTACTCCACAGGATGAACATTCAAGTTGTTGAGAAGAAAGAGGACCTTGAAGAGGAGGAGGAAGAGGAAGAAGTCGTAGTTTCCAGCTCCTTTACCGTATCCGCAAGGGATGGAGACCCTGTAAAACTTTACCTCAGGGAGATGGGGAAAATCCCACTCCTGAAGAGGGAGGAGGAGATATACTACGCAAAGCAGATAGAGATAGGAAGAAAGATAATGAGGAGAGGACTCACAAGGACCTCTTTTCTCGTTGAGAAGATACTTGACGACTGGGCAAAACTCTGTAACGGAAAACTAAAGATTCACGAAGTTATGGACCTTGTAGAGCACGAAAATGACGAAGACTTTGAGGACAGATTTGACGAGTTTAAACAATACTTTATAAGAAAAGGATACGAGCTTGCAAAGGCTTACAAAGAACTCCTTGAGGTAAGGGAAGAGTTCATAAAGAACCCAACACCCGAAAACAGGAAGAGATACCTTTACACCCACGCAAGGATGAACAAGGTCATAAAGGATATGAAGATTAAATACGCAAAGTTTGAGAGGGTAACCGAAGAGATAATAAAGCTATTCAAAGAATACGCCAGAAAGAAGAAAGACCTGAACGCAAGGATAAGGAAGATAAAAGCCCTTCACAAGGACCCCGATTACTTTGTTAAAAACTACTTAACTGACCCCGAAATCCAGAAAACTATTAAGGATAAGGGAATACCCTTTGAGAAAATTACAAACCTCGTAAACGAGTATATATCCCTAAAGAGGGAAGTGGATAGGCTTCAAAGAACGATAGGCGTTTACCCTGAGGAGGAAATTCCAAAGGTTATGAAGATAATTGAACAGGGTAGAAAGAAGGTTGTTGAAGCCAAGCAGATAATGATACAGTCAAACCTCAGGCTCGTAGTATCAATAGCAAAGAAATACGTAAACAGGGGTCTCCACTTCCTTGACCTTATACAGGAAGGAAACATAGGGCTTATGAAGGCGGTTGATAAGTATGACTACAGAAAGGGATACAAGTTCTCAACTTACGCAACCTGGTGGATAAGACAAGCTATAACGAGAGCAATAGCGGACCAAGCAAGAACTATAAGAATTCCCGTTCACATGATAGAAACAATTAACAAGATAATAAAGGCCTCTAAGAAACTCTTCCAGGAGAACGGAAGAGAGCCCACACCCGAGGAAATAGCGGAATACCTTGATATCCCCGTTGAAAAAGTTATAAAGGTTATGAAGTTCTCTCAGGAGCCTATATCCCTTGAAACACCGATAGGAGACGACGAAGACACATTCCTGAAAGACTTCATAGAAGACAAGTCCATACCCAACCCCGAAGAGCAGGTAACGAGGAAACTCCTTAGAGAACAGCTGGAGAAGGTATTACAAACCCTGTCGGAAAAGGAAAGGGAAATACTTATGTATCGATACGGACTCGTTGACGGGACGGAATACACCCTTGAGCAGGTAGGAAAGATGTTTAACGTAACAAGGGAAAGGATAAGACAGATAGAAAACAAGGCTTTGAGGAAGTTAAGACATCCTTCAAGGGCTAAGTATCTGAAAGACTTTGAGCTATAATCCTCTCCTCTTCTTCGTCCTCACAATATTCCCCCCTATAATTGAGTGTTATACCGAATACGGTATAGTAAGACAGGCGATAAAAAAGAAAAAAATTGAAATACATACAATAGACCTTAGGAAGTTCGCACCAAAAGGTCAGGTTGACGATGTTCCCTACGGTGGACTTCCCGGAATGGTTTTAAAACCCGAACCCATATTTAACGCTTACAACTACGTTGTTAAGCAGTTCGGAAAGCCTTATGTACTTTTAACCGAGCCCTGGGGGGAGAGAATAAACCAGAGGCTCTTAATGGAATTAACAAAGCAGGAAAGGATAGTGATTATATGCGGAAGGTATGAGGGGGTTGACGAAAGGGTAAAAGTAATAGTTGATAAAGAGGTTTCCCTAGGGGATTTCATACTCTCCGGCGGAGAACTTGTAGCCCTTACAATTATAGATGGAGTGAGCAGGTTACTTCCGGGAGTTTTAAGTGAGCCCAAAAGCCTTGAGGAGGATAGCTTTTCAAACAGGTGGCTCGGATATCCCGTTTACACGCGACCCAGGGAGTTCAGGGGTATGAAAGTCCCTGATGAACTTCTTTCGGGAAACCATAAACTTATAGAACTCTGGAAACTTTGGAACAGAATAGAAAATACGGTGAAGAAAAGACCAGACTTAATACCCAAGGACTTGACAGAACTTGAAAAAGATATTTTAAATAGTATATTGTCTGGTAAGTCGTTTAAGGAATGGTTAAGGGAGAGAAAAAAACGTCTTTAAAGTTTTCTTCTTTTGAAAC
>NZ_JBSLZM010000067.1:0-11739 GCF_056494385.1 Aquifex sp.
TTTACAAAAGTTTAAATAAAGCTATTCCCCTATCTCTATCTTTCCTTCATCTATCATCTTTCTGATAATGTTTACGATTTGTTTTTGAGCTTTTTCAACTTCGGATTTCTTAACAGGTCCGAGGGCTTCCATATCCTCAAGGAATAGCTTTGCAGCCCTCTTTGACATATTCGATAGGAATTTCTGTTTTATATCTTCGGGAGCCTCTTTAAGTGCTATCATTAACGTGTTCTTATCTACTACTTTAAGAATTTCTATGATATCTCTATCGGATAGCTTTCTTATATCCTCAAAGGTAAACATTCTTTCTCTTATTTTTTCTTCAAGTATAGGGTCCTCCTGGCCTATCGTCTGGAGTATAGACTCTCGTGTTTCCTTATCAAGGGTGTTTAAAAGTTCCGCTGCTATGCCAACACCTTCAAGTTTCATAGACTCCTTAACACCTAGCGAGTGAAGTTCTTCAAGGATTATCTGAGCGAGTTCCTTTACATACTGAAGGTTTATATTCTCAAGTGTAGCTATCCTCTTTACCACTTCTTTTCTCAATTCCTCGGGAAGATTTTGAATAATTTCAGCGGACTTTTTAGGACTCAATTGGGAAAGAAAAAGAGCTATTGTCTGGGGATGTTCGTTTCTTATGAGCCCGGCAAGTATTCTGCTATCAACTTTCTCTATTTCCTTTAAAATCTTTTCAACATCTCCCAGTTCAAGAATCCCCTTGAACCTTTCCGTTAACGAAGGAGGGAGAACATTCTTTAGTGATTCTATAAACTCCTCGGGTTCTTTTATCTTCTTTCCTGCCTTCTTCACCTCTTGAAGGAGTTCTTCTGCTATCTCTTCAAGCTCTTCCTCGGATACCGTTTCAACCTCTTTGGCAAGTTCAAAGAGTCTCTGGAGTTCTTCCTCGGATAGCTCTTTTATTATGTTCATACTAACCTCTTCGGGTAGGGAGAGGAGGAGAAGAGTAGCTTTGTGAGCCTTTGAAAGTGCCTTTTTCTCATCGGCCATTTTAAAATCCTAGAAATCCGAAGTCCTGTTCCTTCTTACTTATTAAACCATACCTTACCATATTATTTTCCAAAACAGTTATTAAGAACTCGGGAGTGCAATCCTTAGGACAGGAGAAGGTGCAGTTTTTACAATGGGTGCAGCTCTGTATGTTCAAGGGAACGAGGTCTTTTAACTTCTCTTTATTTGCGTTCCGCTTATCAAATACAACACCGTAAGCCTTTGTAAAAGTTGATGGAAGTCCAAAGTTTTTATCTTCCTGAATTGCAGGACATACGTAATTACATATTCCACAGAGTATACAGTCCCAGCTTTTATCCGTATTTTTAAGTTCGTCGGGCTTTAAGAGGATATTCGTAGGAAGGGGTTCAAACCAGACTTTACCCTTCTTAATCTTCTCATAAATAAATCCGTGGTCAACAACCAGGTCCTTAATAGGGGTGGCCATATCAACGGGTTCTATCGTTATATCGTCGTAAGCCCTTGTGTTACAGGCAAGCTTGTGTTCCCCGTTTACCTTAACCGCACAAGTTCCGCATATTCCCGCCCTGCACATAGCCCTGTAGGAAAGTGTAGGGTCTATATTCTCTTTTATCGTCTGGAGTATCTCAAGAACGGTTTTACCTTCTCCCTCAACCTCATACTCACTCCAAACGAAATTTCCATCTTTAAAACGCTTTATCTTAACCTTCATCTTATGATTAATGATATTCCTTTCCCAGGATTAAATCCCTGAGCGGGTGCTTTCTGAACCTTTCAAGAGCTTCCTCCATCCTGTTGAAAGTTATCTCATTTGAAAATAGGTCTATCCTTACACTCTTCCCGAGTGCGTAAGGGGGCGGTTTTTCGGTAAAGGCGACAATAAGGTAATACTTCGTTTTCTCAACAACCGTTCCCTGAACCTCTTTTCCCGTAGGCTTTCCTTTGCTTACGAGAACTATGTCCCCCACGGATATTTCCGTTTTAGGTAGTCCTTCGAACCTTGAATATCTAACCAGGTAAACACCTCCTATTCCCCTTCCTATGAACTTCGCTCTGGCGTTCAGTATAGCCCTACCCCTCTTTTCCCTTTCTTTTCCGTTAAGCCTTTTTATTTCGTTTATATGCAGCTCCCTATTTGCTTCTCTCTCAAGCTCTATAAGCTTTAGGAAGTATTCCTTATACTCTTCATAAGAAGAAAACCTCACTTTTTTCATAAAGCTTTATAATATATCCTTAAATAGGGCTAAAAAGCCCCGTTGGCTTCTTGGCAATGGAATAAGGAATGTGCATCAGGATATTTTGATGCTTTGATGTTTTGATGATACTTTCATTTCCGTGTTGATTAATAAGGAGAGGATAAAGCTAAATTTTGAACACTTTCCCGCACTCCGAATTTCCGAAAATTATGTGGACTTTCTTAAGTTCGGGAGTTTCATAAGTTATTCATAGAGCTTTATAATCTTTTTAAAGGAGTGCGGGGTTCCTAATTAACCGTGTGGAGTTGAAAGTTACGTGAGAAATATGGGCTAAAAGGGATACTTGGGAGTTCCTAATTAACCGTGCTGACGTAGTGGTAAACCCCAAATTTATAGCTCTTGACAAAAATTCGGTTCTGAAGAAAAATTGAGCCTTATGAATCCGGTTAAAGAGCTTTTAAAAGAAAAGAGCGGGTATATACTTTCAACTCTTATGTCCCAAGGTGGAGAATACGGAGAAATATTTTACGAGAAGTCAAGGACTACGAGACTGTCTTTAGAGGATAGAAAAATAGATAAGATAACCTATGGGTATGATGAAGGTGTGGGTCTTAGACTTATAAAAAACGGAAAAACATATTACGGATACACGACGGAGCCCACTTTTGAAAACCTAAAGGAGCTTGCAAAGATACTTGCAAGAGGGGAGGGACACGGTCCGGTAGCCATTGGAAAGAGACACATAAGCGGCTGGACCGAAGTATTAGTAGACCCGGATACAACTGACCTCAAGTTCAGGGCAGAGATACTCAAAAGGGCAGACGAAAAAGCGAGAAGCTTCGGGGATAAGATAAAACAGGTTCTTGCGGTTTTAATGGATAAAACAAGGGAGATAATGGTTATAAACACTTTAGGGGAAACCGCGGAAGACGTTCAAAAGAGGGTTGTTTTCTTCGTTGAAGTTGTTGCCAGTGATGGGAATATACTCCAGAGGGGATACGAAAGCCTGGGGGGAAGAAAAGGCTTTGAGATATTCAACGAAACACCTCCCGAAGAGATAGCTGAAAAGGCTGCAAAAAGGGCACTTCTTATGCTTACCGCAAAGCCGGCACCTGCGGGCACCTTCACTGTTGTAATGTCCTCCCAGGCCGGGGGAACGATGATACACGAGGCTGTGGGGCATGGACTTGAGGCGGACCTGGTCCAACAAGGACTTTCCGTTTACTCGGGAAAGCTCGGGGAAAAAGTGGCTTCGGAGCTTGTTACCGTTGTTGATGATGCTACCTTACCTCATCACAATGGTTCTTTTACAGTTGATGACGAAGGCGTTCCTGCCAAGAGAAAGGTTCTCATAAAAGACGGTATCCTCGTCGGTTATATGTATGACAGATTAAGAGCTATGAAGGATGGGGTTGAGAGCACGGGAAACGGAAGAAGACAAAGTTACGCACACGTTCCAATTGTGAGAATGACAAATACCTTCATAGACAAAGGAAAAGATAATCCCGAAGACATAATAAAGGATACAAAAAAAGGTGTCCTCGTCGTGAAGATGGGAGGAGGCGAGGTAAATACCGTTACGGGGGACTTTATGTTTGAGGTTATGGAAGGCTATATGATAGAGAATGGAGAGATAACCTATCCGATAAGGGGAGCTACACTCATAGGAAACGGTCCAAAAGCCCTACAAGATGTAGACGCAGTAGGATACGACCTCGGTTGGGCTATAGGAACTTGCGGAAAAGACGGACAAGGAGTTCCCGTAACGGACGCACAACCCACTATAAGAATAAGGAAGTTAACCCTCGGGGGAGTGGAGTCTTCTTAAGTTTTCCTTCAAAATATACAAAATATATTTATTGGAGGGATGGAAATGTATACGTTAAAAGAACCCCTTAAAGGTTATGAACTTAAGATAACGCTTCTTCCCGTGAGTGATATAAGAATTCCATCAATCCAGAGGGATTTATCAGAGACGCTTATAAAGAGACTTATGGCGAGCATTGAGAAGGTTGGTTTTGTAGATCCTATACTCGTTGTTGAAACGGAAGAGGGTTTTTACGAGGTGATAAACGGACAGCATAGGCTCAAAGCTGCAGAACTTCTCGGCATAAGAGAAGTTCCCGCAATAGTATTACCGCCCGAGGCGAAGGATTACATAATAGCCTTAAACGTTGAGAAGGCTCCTAACCTGAAGGATAAAGCTCACCAAGCGTATGAGATATTCCAGAAATACCTCAAAGAATCTCCCGATATGGAGGAAATTGAGCTTGAAACGAAGGTAGAAGAACCCTATTTCATAACCGTAGGCTTCATAACGGACAGGTTCGGTGAGAAGAGATTTCCCGCATACGCCTTTGAGAAAGTCCTTAAAAAAGTTGACGAGTTTCTAACGCTCCCCTTGGAGGAGGCGGAAAGAGAAAGGGAAAACAGGGCAAACCTCCTCAGAGAAGTAAGGGAAGTCATGGAGGAAAAGTATCAGGAACTCGGACTCACTAATGCACTCCAGAAGGAAGCCATAATAACGAAAGCCTTCCAAAGCATTTATGGGAAAAGAGTAAGAAAGATAGAGGACGATTTTTACACAACCTTTGAGAAAATAAAGGAAGCTATACCCGGCGTCAGCTTCACCGAAGAGGAGTTGGAGGAGTTTTAGTGAACCCCTACAAGGAAAAACTGTTAAAGTGTCAAAAGCTTCTGAGTGAAAACAAATATGAAGAAATGTTAAAAGAGATAGAAGAGCTTTCCAGGATGAGCCCCGAAGGTATGACAAAGGAAGAGGCACAGGAGTCCCTAAAAATCCTTGACTTTCTCATATCCGAAGTTGAGAAGAGAAGGGAGGAGCTCTTTAACAAGATGATGAACTACCAGAGATTTAAAAACTACCTGAGGTGAAATAATGTATTTTTACGACGAAAATAACGAAAAAAAATTATGGTTACACCTTCATGGACTTGCCACAAACGTTTCAGGAAGTAAGATAGCCTTTCTCAGGGAATACTTTTCCCAAAAAGGTCTTTACTCATTCTTTGCAATGGATATGGATTACGAAAAACACACAACAACCAACACACTGAATACCCTTGAAATACTCGTAAAGGGCTTCTCCCAGAAGTATGAAGAGATTTACCTCTGCGGAAGCTCTCACGGGGCTTACGTTGCCCTGAACTATGTGAAGCACAGACCTATTCTTAACCTGAAGAGGCTCATACTTCTCGCACCTTCTTACAACACCCTCGGACTCATGATAAAGGAGTTCGGAGACGAAAAACTAAAAAACTGGCTTGAAGGGAAAGAAGAACTAACGATAGAAGAAGATGGAAGAGAGGTAACTTTTATAAAAGAGTGGGCAAAAGACATTATTGAGAAGGGATACGAGATAATAAAGAACGGGAAGGTAGAATTTCCCGAAGAACCTCCTGTTGAGATATTTATAATGCATGGAACTAAGGACGATATAGTTCCCGTTAACTTATCGGAAGAGTTTGTCAGGAACGTAAAGGTAAAGAAGTTTATAAAAGTAGAAGATGACCACCAGCTAAACGAAAGCTTGAAAGAGTATATAGAGGAGTTGATAAAATGAGCTTTGAACCAAAAACCCCTTACCTCGCAACGGACGTGATAATAAGGCTATGGGAAGAAAATAGGTTCAAAGGCATTGTTCTCATAGAAAGGAAGTATCCCCCTGTAGGGCTTGCCATACCGGGGGGTTTTGTTGAAGTGGGAGAAAGTGTTGAAGATGCCGCTATCAGGGAGATGAAAGAAGAAACGGGGCTTGATGTTGAACTAAGAGGACTCCTCGGTGTTTACTCAGATCCAAAGAGAGATCCGCGTGCTCACGTTGTTTCCGTGGTCTGGGTAGGGGACGCAACGGGTGAGCCAAAAGCGGGTAGTGACGCAAAAGAAGTAAAGGTGTTTAAGCTTGAGGACATCCCTCTTGATAGGCTTGTTTTTGACCACAAGAAGATAATACTTGACTTTATGAGGAGATGTTTGTAAAGACAAATCTTTACCCGATATCTTTCAGCTTCAAGCGGGCTTTTACTCTTTTAAGACCCCATGTGAGTATTCCGGAAGAACAGATAAACGTAGTGAGATACAGGTTATTTGCGGAAATTAAGAAACCTGTCTTCGGAAGGAACGGGGAGTTTTACATCCTCGGAAAAACAGAAGAAAACCCTTCGGTTAAACTCGGGGATGGATTAGTTTACACCTTTGAGAACAAAGGAGAAGTTTACATAAATACCTTCAGTTCCCCTAAAGAAGCTCAAGAACTCTTTAAGGATGGCCTCAGACTAAAAAGATGGAACGAGGTATGGCTTAAATACTTCTTTAAACACTATGGGGACAACGTAATAGTTAACTGGAAGCTCGGGAAGGCGCACCTAATCCCCGAAGTGTTTACCAGGATTCACGAAATTAACGGAGCGTTATACCTCCAAACCGATATAAGGTTCAGAATACTTTCAAGGGAAACACTACAAACACTTCTTGAACAATACGAAGACCTAAACCTTGAAGAGCTTGAGGTAAAACCGATACGTTCGGATACAACTTTCCGTATTGCAAAGGTTCAAACTGCAAGGGAGTTGTCGGAAGAGTTCATAAGGGAGATTGTAAAGATAACAACAAACCCTTACGTTAAGAAGGCTTGGGAAGAGGTTCTTGAAGGAAAGAAAGATGTTTTTGTAGTCCATACGGAAAGGGGCTACACCTATCCTGCAACTGCTCTTAGGGTTGTTATAGACTTTGAAGACTTTGAAGAAAAACAGCTTTCCAAACTCCTTTCAGTTATCAAACTAAAACCTTCCGAGAGATTAAAACGAATAAGGTTTGCTGTAGGACTTATGAGAAGGCTTCTAAAAGAGTTCGGATGGGAAATACACTTATCTGAGCTTTCAACAAACAAGAAAATCGCATACGTTAACACCCTCGTTGACGGAGCAGGAAGGAGCGAGAAAATATACTCAAATATGAAAAAATTTATAGAGTATCTAAGACCTTTTATAAGAAAACCCGAACTCAAGATAAGTTTTATCTTTGTAGACAAAGAAGTAAACGGAAAACTCAGAAACAAAAGGTATGAATTTCTCAATAAATTAAACGTATTTCTGAAAGGAAAGGGAATAACGTTAAAGAAAGAAAAGGTGATAAGAATTTCCGGAAAAAAGAGGAGTGAAGTAAAGGATATCCTTTCAAAGAAAATTAACGAAATAGGAAATCCAAACCTCGTTATCGTGTTCCTTGAAGAGTATGAAAAGGTTGACCCTTACGACAACTTTTTACTTTACGATTACATAAAGTCAAGGCTTCTTTCAAGAAACATACCTTCTCAGTTTATAATGAACAGAACACTTCTTAAGGCCGATATCAGGTATGTAGTCCTTAACGTTGGTGAACAAATACTTGGAAAAACGGGAAACATACCTTATAAACTCGGTGAAAAGCTCGGGGACGTTGACATATTCGTGGGACTTGATATAAGCAGGACGAAAAGGAAGAGTTCAACGGTGAACACGGCCGCTTTTACAAAGATATTCCTATCGGATGGAAGCTTTATAATGTATAAGCTCTCTTCATTTCCTTCCTTCGGTGAAGAGGTGAGCGGAAAGGTAATAGAGGAGCTATTTCTCAAACTAAGAGAGCTTGGCATTCAAGAAGGTTCAAGGGTAGTAATACATAGGGATGGAAAATTCCCCGGCGGAGAGATAAAAAACTTCCTTAACTTTTCAAAGATTTACCGTTATAACGTTGAACTTGTTGAGATAATAAAGAGCGGAAATCCACGCTTCTTTCCCGAAACAGAACTAGAAAGAAAGTTAAAGGGATACTACCTTAAGCTTGACGATAACACCCTTGTTCTTGCAACCTATAACAACATTTTCCAAGGGACCCATAAACCCGTAAAAGTAAGAAAGGTTTACGGAGACTTAAGTATTGAAAAACATGCATCTTATGTTCTTAGCCTCACACTTCTTAATTACTCTTCCTTCCAACCGGTGAAATTGCCTGCCACAACCCATTATTCGGACAGAATAACGGGATTACTGCTCAGGGGCATAGAACCCGAAAGTAAAGAAGGTAATATTATGTATTGGCTATGAAGTGGTGTGAGCTAAAAAGGTCCAAGATAAAGGTTTACGGAAAGCCTGTAAAAACGTTAATGAAGGGTTTAACAGCACCTGAAGAACATACACACTTTCTTCATGGTCTTCTGACGAACGACATTAAATCCCTCAGACCTTATACCTTTAATTACAATCTCTGGTTAAAACAAAACGGAAACCCGATAGCGGACTTCTTCGTTTACAAAATAAACGATTACTACATACTTGACACAGAAGAAGACCCTGAGTTTGTTATAAAGGAGTTCAACAGGTTAAAACTCTCCCTTAAAGTTTACTTTGAGAACCTTTCCGAATACGGGCATATATTCCTTTGGGGAGAAGATTCTGAAAACTTCGTAAAGGAGGCCTTCGGTCTGGAGATAGAGGATTACGAGGTAAAGAGCTTAGGAGAGGAAGTTTATATAGCTAAAAATCCTGTAAGGGTAAAGGAGAAGGGTTTTGATATATTCGGAAAGCTTGAAGGAATTAAGGAAAAACTTCCGAAGGAAATGAAGGTTGACGAAAAGGAACTTGAGCGTGAGCGTATAAAGAACTGTGTTCCGAGGATACACAAGGAGCTGAGAGAAGGATTTTCCCCGCTTGAGGCGGGAGTGTTACCTTACGCAATTAGTCTTAATAAGGGTTGTTATGTAGGTCAGGAAGCGATAGCAAGGGTTTACTTCAGAGGTAGAACTCCGAGGGTTTTGACTAAGTTTTCCGTGGTTTCTCCGATAAAAGAGGAAGAAAAAATACTGGAAGGAAATAAACCGATAGGTTTAATAACCTCCCTTTCCCCTGATGGTGATATTGCTTTAGGATACATACTCAGGGCTAAGCTTGAAATCGGAAAGGTCTACGAAACCGAGAAAGGTAAGGTAAAAGCGGAAGGGGTATGCGAGGATGGAAAAACTTAAAGAGGTTGCTAAGTTTACCGAAGGCTACCTGAAAAATTACTGTTCAAAACTTGAGAAAAAAGAGGAAAACAACAAGTTTTTATTTTTCTGTCATAACTACCTTATCGGTTCGGTTGTCTTGCTTGACGATGAAAAAATTGCAACGACCGTTTACTCCTCAAAAATAGGAGATGAAATTCTAAGGAACTTTCTTAAAGAAGTGAAGGAAAAATTCAACGGGAAGGTTATAGAGCAGGGAATAAAGATGTCAGGAGCGCTGAACGAGAACTTTTACTACGCCTACAACTGGATTAATTTATGACTTTTTCTTAACCTCTTCCCAAGCTTCTTTTAAATCTTTTAAGATTTCTAAAATCTTTACGAGCTCTTCCTTGCTTCTATCCGTTCTCACGAGGGTGCTGAGTATTATCGCATATATCGTATCAAGGTTCTTGGCTATATCTCCACCTTTCTCGTGGTCAAGAAAGGACTTAAGGGCACTAACGATATCGTAAACCCTGTCTATGTTTTCTATGAACTCCTTCTTCTTTTCAAAATCTTTTTGGCTATCGTAAAGCTCTATAGCCTTTTCAAGGCACTCTATAGCCTTATCGTATAGGAGGATAACCTGTTCAATGGGAGAAGCGGTCTCAACCATATTCTGAAAATAAGCCTCCGCTACCTTTCTCATTACTTTTTACCTCCTGTTATTTCCGATAGTGAAACGATAAACTGCTGAAGTCTTGCCCTTATATCGTTAGCGTAATTCATAAAACTCTCAAGTTGAGAAAACTGTCTCTTCAGGATAAACTCTTCCTTTGTAAGCCTTTCTGCCAATACTCTTACCCTTTCGTCTATCCTATCTGCTTGGTTTTCTAAGAAATCTTTGAAATCTTTAAAGGATTCGTAATTGACGTTTATAAAGTTCTTGGAAGTGTTAAGAAACTCGTTCATCTTGAGTTGAAACTCATCCATATTATCTTGAATAACTTGCCGGAGATTTCCGCTCAAAGCAATCGTTCCGTCTTCTTTGTATTCAATTAAACCCAGTTCTATTAAAGGGTTCAAAGCATTTGCAAGTTGATACTTTAAATTCATAAGGGTGTTTTCTCCTTTAAAGGGGGCATTTTCTCCCAGAGTTAGATTTTTAACACTTGTAACCAAATCGTTATAAGCCTTTACAAAGTCGCTCAAAAAATTTCTGATTTTACCGTAATCTTCACTAATGTTTACATCTGCACTTCCCGTTTGCTTTACCGTTATGCTAACCCCTTGAATCACATTTTCAAAGGTATTTCCAGCACTTTCTATTACATTTCCGCTTCCTATCTGAAGTCTTGCGTTTTGAGCCTGCTGAACTAAAACATTATTTCCAAATTGAGGAGGTAATGTGCCGATAAGATGGATAGCTTTTACCGATAAATCACTTGCAGTTTCTACCGTGGAGTTCTCCGCAGAGGTTTCCGACAGCATTAACTTATACTTACTTCCATCAAAGTAAATGGAGGCCCTTACATAATCTTGAGCATTGTTTATTTTATCTACAATATCCTGCAATGTATCCGTAGACGTGTAATCTATGGTAAAATCTACATAGTTGGTCAGGTCAGTATAATACCTCAAAGTAAAAGTTCCATTAGAGCCTATAGTTTCGGTCAGAGAGTTAAATCCAGTATCGTAAACGAGTATTTCGGTATTTGCAGTACCTATAACATTTACACTGAAACTAATATTCGGTGCTTCAGAAGTGACAGATACGGAAATTACATCAGTATTGGAAACTTTCGCAGATTTTACACGAAGGGCTTCACTTAGATTAAAGTTTTCTATTAAGTTTTTTAAGTTCTCTATTTTTTGTGAAAATTCTCCGAGAAGTTGTAGTTTTCGGTTTATGATTTGTTTTTGTTGTTGTAATTTCTGAATAGGAATACTTTTTACGGCTATCAATTGATCCAGTATAGCTCCCCAATCGTAAGCTCCACTAAATCCCGAAAAGTAAATCTCTCCTGCCATACTTATACCCTCTCGTTTAGTAAAACACCGAGCATCTCATCTATCTTCTTCATCAACTCAAGTAAATACTCGGGGGGAATCTGTCTTATAACCTTGTTTGTATCCCTTTCTATAATCTTTACAACGGGCATCTCAAGCTCTTTGTCTATTTCTATCTTTAGGTATTTATTCAAGTAATCAAGCTTTTTCTTAATTTCCTCTATGATTTTCTGAATCTCTTCGTTGCTTATTTTCTGAGTTCTTTGGGTTTCTTTCCTAATTTCTTCTCTGAACTTTTCAAGGTTTTTAGCATTTTCCTGAAGTATATTTTGCTGAACTTCCTTTAAAAAGTTCCGGTCAAAACCATCCCCCCTATCAATCCTCATGACTAAAAACCTCATTCAAAAGAAAAATAAAAAGAGAAAAGAAACATCACCTGAGAAGCTGGAGAACGAGCTGGGGTAAGGTATTTGCCTGTGCAAGCATAGCTATACCGGATTGCATCCTTATTTGATACTTGGTAAACTCTGTCATTTCTTTAGCAAAGTCTACATTCCTTAT
>NZ_JBSLZM010000068.1:0-12332 GCF_056494385.1 Aquifex sp.
TTCCTCATCTACGTTTAGTTCTTCAAGAAAGGAGGGTATGTCTACCCCCAGGATTTTATCAAGAAGTGAGAAGAGGCCGACGAGGAAAGCCTTTTCCGCCATTTGAGGAGAGGACTTATTCATAAGCTCTTCCGCTATGTGAGCCCTTATCAGGGACCTTTTCCAGAGTTCGGGATGTTCAAGATTCATATACTCGTTCAAGGCTATAAGTAGGACAAATTTCTTAACGTTCTCAAGTCCCACATATGCCACTGCATGTTGAAGATCCTCAATTTTCTTCCTTCTTGCGAAATAGGCGGAGTTAACAAACTTTAAGAACTTAACAGCAATTCCCACGTCTGAACCTATTATTTCCGCTATATCTTTCAAACTCTTTGCATGGGTTAAAGCGTTCATAAGCCTGAAGAGGGTTACTTTAAGAAAAGGTGCCAGATCAACATTCAGAATAACCTCGGGCTTTCCCAGGTAGTATCCCTCAAAGTAATCCACGCCCCAATTGTAAAAACTTTTATACTCCTCTTCGTTCTCTATCATGGAAACGAGAACCTTCTTTCCGTTCCTCTTGGCTCCTACAACCTTTTCTTTACTCACATCATCCCTGAAAAACTCTATTATGTGAACAAGTGCTATTAAGTCCTTATAACTTGATCTGTAGAGCTTGGGGTGAAGTATGAAAAAAACTCCTCTCCTTTTGAAGTCTTTTATTTTTTCGATGACCTTTTTATAAACTGTTTCTCCTACTGGGACATCCGGCGGATTTATATCAAATACAACCCTATCAAGAGGCAAAAGTTCAAGAGATTTATTAAGCAGGGATTCAAAAGAAACGTTTATTACCAACCTTTTGCCTTCACTAACTTTCTCAAATCCGTGTTCAAGAAGTATGTTCGTGATTATATAAGTGGCACGAGAAAAGGGAACCCCGGAGGGGTATTTATCCGGCTCGTCACTCTTTCTCAGGTAAACCTCGTAAGCAAAAAGGTTTCCCTCTCTATCATATATTGGTTGCCTTGCTATTGCGAAGCTCATCTATCTTCCTCTTCAACTCCGGGTAAAGGGGAAAAGCTTCACAAAGCTCCCTTACCTCTTCTCTTATTCTGTTTATAAGGTTTTCATCGTCCATGTTGTGGAGAACCTGTGAAATCCACACGGCTATCTTCTTCATTTCGTCTTCCTTCATACCTCTCGTTGTAAGGGCAGCGGTTCCTATTCTTATTCCGCTTGTCTTGGTAGGAGGTAGCGGGTCAAAGGGAACGGCATTTTTATTAACCGTTATCCCGGCTTTCTCAAGGGCTTTTTCCGCGTCTTTACCGATTATGTTCTTGTTTCTGAGGTCAACGAGGACTATATGTGAGTCTGTTCCGCCCGTGACTATCTTGAAACCCTCCTTTTGGAGCTCTTCCGCAAGAACCTTCGCGTTAATAACGACCTGTTTAGCGTATTCCTTGAACTCTTCACTCATGGCTTCTTTGAAAGCTACGGCTTTAGCCGCTATAACGTGCATAAGCGGACCGCCCTGTATACCCGGAAAGACACTTTTATCTATAGCTTTCGCAAACTCTTTTGTCGTAAGTATGAAACCGCTTCTCGGTCCCCTCAGCGTTTTATGGGTTGTTGAGGTTACAAACTGAGCGTAAGGGACCGGGTTCGGATAAACACCTCCCGCTACCAGGCCCGCGTAGTGTGCCATGTCAACCATAAAAAGTGCACCCACCTCGTCCGCTATTTCCCTCATTTTTGCCCAATCAAACTTTCTGGGATATGCAGAAGCCCCTCCTACTATGAGTTTAGGCTTATGTTCCTTTGCAAGTTTGTAAAGCCGGTCGTAGTCTATAAGCTCCGTTTCCGGGTTCACTCCGTAATGGATTACGTTGTAAATCTTCCCGCTAAAGTTCACCTTAGATCCGTGGGTGAGGTGTCCTCCGTGGGCGAGGTCCATTCCCATTATCGTGTCCCCCGGCTTTAAAACCGCAAAGTAAACCGCCATATTAGCCTGAGAACCCGAATGGGGTTGAACGTTTGCGTGCTCCGCTCCGAAAAGTCTTTTAGCCCTCTCTATTGCCAGGTTTTCAACTATGTCAACGTATTCACATCCTCCGTAATACCTCTTTCCGGGAAGACCCTCCGCGTATTTGTTCGTAAGAACGCTTCCCGTAGCTTCCATAACCGCGAGGGATGTGAAGTTTTCTGAGGCTATCATCTCAAGGTTGTAAAACTGCCTTTCGTACTCTTTTACAACCGCGTCAAAAACCTCGGGGTCGGTTTTCAGGAGATGTTCCATAAATTAAGATTATAACCGCGATGCTAATATAACAATCTATGGAACATACCCATAAGGATATATACGTAATTCAGAACGTCCACATAGCCCTTGACGTCTTATTCCTTCTTGAGAAAAAACCCTACACCTTTGAAAGACTTCAAGAGGAGCTGAGGGTAAGTAAACAAAAGCTTTCTAAAATCCTGAACTTCCTTATAGAAAACGAGTGGGTTTCCTACGATGGAGAAAATAAACTTTACAGGCTGGGTATAAAAAACTTTGAACTCGGGATGGCATATCTTAACCACCTTGATATAAAAAAGGCTTCAAAACCTATCCTTAACTACATAGCGGACAAGGTAAAGGAAAACGTGTATCTTACAACACGGGTGGCTTACGAGGTTTTGTATATAGAAAGAAGTGAGGTAGACAGAGAGGTTAAAATCCTCTCAAGATACGGGAGGGTTCTTCCCCTTTACGCTTCCGCCTCCGGAAAGATTTACCTATCCCACTTTGACAGGAGGGAGATAGAAGATTACTTCAAAAGTGTGAAATGGATAAAGCACACGAAAAATACAAAAACACCCGAAGAACTAATAAAGGAACTACCGAAAATAAGGGAAGAAGGATACGCTACGAACCTTGAGGAGTATGAAGAGGAAGTCGTTAGCTCCGCGGCACCGGTTTACGATTACGCGGGAAACGTTAAGTACACTATAACCGTTGTTGCACCTTCTTACAGGATGAAAGAGGAAGACCTTCTAACTTGGGTAAAGGAAATTCTCAAGGAAGGGGCTAAAAAGCTTTCGGAAAAACTGGGACGCATATCCCGCTGAGGTTTATATTATTCATATAAAGAAATTTAAGTGGTTTGGTCGGAGGTTATAATGAAGGTAGGATATGTAGCGATTGTCGGAAAGCCGAACGTGGGAAAGTCAACTCTTCTCAACAACATACTCGGAACAAAGGTATCAATAATTACACCTAAGGCGGGAACTACAAGGATGAGGATTTTGGGAGTGAAGAACATACCCGACAAGGCCCAAATAATATTCCTTGATACACCGGGAATATACGAGCCCAAAAAGTCGGACGTTCTCGGTCATTCAATGGTTGAAACCGCAAAGCAGTCCCTTGAGGAAGCTGACGTGATTCTATTCATGATAGACGCAACGGAAGGCTGGAGGAAGAGAGACGAGGAAATTTACCAAAACTTTATAAAGCCACTCGGAAAGCCCGTAATAGTCGTTATAAACAAGATTGACAAGATAGGACCGGCTAAGAACGTTCTTCCTTTAATAGACGAGATACATAAAAAACACCCGGAGCTTACCGAAATAGTTCCCATAAGTGCACTGAAAGGGGCAAACATTGGGGAGCTTCTGAAAACGATAATTAAATACCTTCCCGAGAGTGAACCTCTCTTTCCCGATGATATGATAACAGACCTTCCCTTAAGACTTCTTGCCGCCGAGATAGTCAGGGAAAAAGCTATGATGTTAACAAGGGAGGAGGTTCCAACTTCTATAGCGGTAAAGATAGACGAGATAAAGCCCGGGGACGCTAATCCAAATATGCTCGTTATAAGAGGGGAAATCATTGTAGACAGGGAAAATCTAAAACCCATAATAATAGGGAAGAAGGGACAGAGGCTGAAAGAGATAGGCAAAAGGGCGAGAGAAGAGCTTGAACTTATCCTGGGAAGGCCTGTTTACCTTGAATTATGGGTCAAGGTCATACCCGATTGGAGGAGAAGACCCGAATATGTAAGACTCTTCGGTTATAGTTTTTAGTTAATAAAAGTTATCAGGAGGTAAAAAGATGGGCTGGGTGCTCAGAACTGTAATCTTCTTAGGACTTCTCACAGGGCTCTTAATGGCTATAGGAGGAATTATAGGTGGAACCGCCGGAATGCTAATAGCCCTTATAATTGCGGGCTTTATGAACTTTATGAGCTACTGGTTTTCCGACAAGATAGTTCTTACGATGTACGGAGCTAGAGAAATACCCTACGAAGAAGCTCCATGGCTTCACGAAATGGTTGAAGAACTTGCAAGGAGGGCTAACATTCCAAAACCCAAGATATACCTCGTCCCCATGGAACAACCGAACGCTTTTGCAACGGGAAGAGGACCAGACCATGCAGCGGTAGCTGTAACAAGGGGAATTCTTGAGATACTGGAACCCGAGGAGTTAAAAGGGGTTCTTGCCCACGAGCTTGCCCACATAAAGAACAGGGACGTCCTCGTTGCGACAATAGCTGCAACCATAGCAGGAGCTATAGGATTTCTCGCAAATATGGCACAGTGGGCACTATTTTTTGGAGCATTTCAGAGTAACAATAACACTGAAGAAAACGAAGAGGGTAGTGGTGTAGGAGAATTACTTGCCTCACTCGTGATAATTATCATCGTCCCGATAATAGCTACGCTTATACAGCTTGCGGTCTCAAGGACCAGGGAATACATGGCGGATGAGACGGGAGCAAAGATATGCGGGTGTCCGGTAGCTCTTGCAAGAGCTCTTAAGAAAATAGAGGAGTACGTTATGCAAGTGCCCGAGAACGTTAACCCCGGAACTGCACATCTCTTTATTGAAAATCCCCTAAAAGGCGAGGGAATTATGGAACTACTCTCAACTCACCCTTCAACCGAAAAGAGAATCCAAAGGCTTTGTGAGCTCGCAAGGAAGATGGGACAGGAGTGTATATAATTTAATGGATGCTAAAACTCATAGTAATAAGGCACGCGGAGAGCGAATGGAACCCTATAGGAAGATATCAGGGGCTCCTGGACCCGGACCTCACCGAAAGGGGAGTAATGCAGGCAGAAAGACTTGCGGATTCTCTGAGAAACGAAAGGATAGATGTCCTCTTTGCCTCTCCCCTTAAAAGAACTTTCAGAACAGCCCAGATAATAGGAAAAAAAATCGGGCTTGAGCCCGTAAAAGAAGAAAGGGTTATAGAGATAGACCACGGAGTTTGGTCTGGAAAGCTTGTTGAAGAAGTAAAAAAGCTTTATCCGGAAGATTTTGAGCTTTGGCTGAAAGAACCCCACAAGGTGAAGTTTCCCGAAGGTGAGACTCTTCAAGATGTTTACAACAGAGTTAAGGACTTCCTTGAAGATATACTAAGAAAGTATAACGAGAAAACTGTCGCTGTTGTTTCCCATACCGTTCCTATACGGTGTCTTTACTGTGCGGTTCTTGGTATAGACCTTTCTAAGTTCTGGAGTTTCGGGTGTGATAACGCATCTTACTCGGTGGTATACTTAGATGCAGAAGGCAGGAACGTGATTCAGAAGTTAAACATCACCTGCCATTTGGGGGAACTTTATGTTGAAGCCCATAAGGCTCTTTAGTATATTACTTCTGGTAGTATCTCCGCTCTTCCCTCAGGAGCTGAAAAAGGAGCTCATCCTTAAGGTAAAGGTTCATGAAATACTGAGGGTAGACAAGCCGGAGATAACAATTCCCGATAAACTTTCCTACAGGGTTCCTGTATTCAGACTTAAAGAAAAGGATTTATCCGCTTACTTTTTTGAACCCCCCAAAAAGCTTGAGGAGGCTGAGTTATACGAACCGAAAACGGAGGGGTGCGGTGCACCGAAGGACCAAGTTCTATATCTAAAAGCCGTAAAGGAGTATAAAAAGGGTAATCTCATAGGAGCTGATGAGGAGGCAAAAAAACTCCTATCCCTTCAGCCTTCACCCTTCGGGAATGCGGGGCACTACATCCTCGGACTTATATACTATAAAAGAGGATACGAAGAAAAAGCTCTGGAAAACTTTAAGAAAGGATGTAACAAGCTACACACCTACAGGGAAGCCTCCTGTGAAAGCTTTTATGCACTTTACTACAGGTTAAAAGGAAAGCCCTACGAGACCCAGGAACCCCTTTTGTGGAACTACGTTTACCTCATAGGCACAAATGAGCAAATACCCCAAAAACCGTTAAGGGATTGTAATAAATACACGTTTAAAGAGTATTGTAAATACGTAAACGACTTTATAGAGGGAAAGGTAAATGAGGACTATAAGGAAAGCACGCTAATAAGGAGGGCTATACTCCTATTCAAAAGGGGAAAGCTTGAGGAAGCGGAAAGAATCCTTAAAGCTTTTTCCCGCAAGTTAATTTCCAACAGAGACGCAATAGTCTATTACCTTGCCTTAATAGCTGTGGAAAAGGGAGATTACGATAAAGCACTTGATAGGGCTCTCTTGCTTGAAACCCTAAACGAAGAACTCGCGAGGGATGTATATCTTCTCCTTGCATTAAAAAACCCTGAGTTTGCGGACTTTGTATACGAAAAAACCAAAGCGAAGGAAATACTGAGATATGCAGGAATCAGAGCTTATAACAGAGGTGAGTATAAAAAAGCGATTCACTACTTTGAGAAATCGGGGGATTACTTTTACGCTGCCCTTGCCCACTTATGGCTTAAAGATTACGAAAAAGCTTACGAATACCTAAAGAAAACTAAAAAAGACACGGAACTTTATTACAAGGTTCTTCTTGAAGTTTTATACAGACTTGATAAAGAAGTAGAACTTAAGAGTGTCCTTGAGGAGATAAAGGAAAAGTTTCCTAAACTTTATACAGAGTATTACGGATGGTATCTATTCAAAAAGGGAAGGTGGAAAGAGGCTGCGAAGTATTTGAAAAACCCTTACTATAAAGCGGTAGCTTACTTTAACGCAGGTGATTACGAAAAAGTTCTTGAGATACTCAGGGACAAAAATGATTATAAATCAAGAATCCTGAAGGCGAAAGCAGCCATAGCCCTCGGAAAGGGTATACTTGCGAGGAAGTTTTTGTTTAACGAAACACCGGAAGAATTATACCTCACGGGACTCAGCCACTTTATAGAAGGAAATTACGAGAAGGCCATTCCATACTTTAACAAAGCAGCGAAGGATAAGAAATACGAGGTAAAGGCTCTAATAAAGCTTGCGGATTCATACTACAACATGGGAAAGAAGGAGGAAGCTAAAACCGTTTACAGGTTAATACTGAGTAAGTATAGGGGAAGGGAGGAAGTAAAAGACGCACTTATAGGTCTTGCCCAGATTGAGAGTGAAAACCCTTCAAAGGAACTTGAAAAAATCGTTGAGGAGTTTGAGAAGAAGTTTCCCGAAAGTCCGCTGCTTCCTGAACTAAAGCTTCAGCTTGCAAGGTATTACGCAAAAGAGGGAAGAAAGATAGAAGCCCAGTTTATACTGAGAAAGCTTATAAACAACCCCGAGTACAGGGAGAGGGCCCTATTCGAGCTTGCAAGGGTAACAGAGGACCCTGAAGAAAAGGAAAAGATACTACTTGACCTTGTAAATTCTAAGGATAGGGTAATAAGGGAAAAGGCATTTAACGAACTCAAAAAGCTTTATGAGGGCGAAAACAATCTCCTTAAGCTCGCAAGACTTCTTGAGAAAAAGGGGGATGAAGGAAAGATAAAGGCAATATCCCTATACCTGAAAATAGACAGAGTTAAAGAGGCAGAAAGACTTTTTAAGGAAATGTATAAGAAGTATCCGGAACTTGAAGAGTTAAAAGCTCTCGCTCTAAAATTTTACGAAAAGACCCGTAAAAAGTATTACCTTGATATAGCCTACAAAAGCACAAATAAAGATGTGTTCCTAAGGGCTTCTTACTATCTCGGTAATTACTACTATAAAAGAGATAGAAGTAAAGCACTTGATTACCTTCTTGAGGTTGTCCTGTCCGATAATAAAGACCTTCCCTTTTACAAGAGGGCTGTTTTTATGAGTGCGGAGATTCTCAGAAAAATGGGAGCCTACAAAGACGCTTCCTGTATTCTTGAAAGGTTAAAGGACGTAAAGCTGGAAAGTTGGGAGAGGGAAAAGTTATTAGAATTAAAAAAGAGGCTCCCCGAGTGTGGAGGTTAAATTATGGACATAGTTCTTTCCTGGATTGAACGGGGCGGGATAGTAATGTATCCCCTCATACTTCTTTCTATACTCTCGTGGTATGTAATTATTGAGAGAGCTTTTAACCTTAGGTTTAAGAACCTAATCCCCCAAAACCTTAATGAACTAAAGATGCTTATACAAAAAGGGGATTATGAGAGTGCCCATAAAGTTGCAAGCGTCATAGACCACCCTTTTACGAAAGCTATCTCCGTAGTTCTGGAGGAATACCTCAAAGGCAGGAGGGAGAAGGGATACCTCATTCAACTTATGGAAGCGGAGCTTTCGGGTATTGTTCCCAGGGTTGAAAAAAATCTTCCGATTTTATCAACAACCGCATCTGTTGCCCCGCTTCTGGGACTTTTCGGAACGATTACCGGACTCATAAAGGTGTTTCAGGCTTACTCTCTTACCTCTCACGAACAGGCTATTAACCTTCTTGCAAAGGGAATAAGTGAGGTTCTCGTGGCCGCCGCTACCGGCCTTGGTGTGGCTATACCCGCACTAATCTTCTATTGGATATATAAGGTTTTAGGAAACACGATTCTTGAAAAGGTGGAAAGGGAAGCCAAGGAAATTATAAACTCCCTGGAGTAAAAGATGAACCTGAGGAAAAGGAGAAGACTCTCGGAAGAAGAAAAAGCGTATATAGACGTTGTCCCTCTGGTCGATACCCTCCTCGCGGTGTTTTTGTTCCTTGCCATTCTTGCTTTCCAATCACCCGAGACATTTATGGCAATCAGGCTTCCCTTTGCAGAAACGGGTGAGAAACAAAACATAACAGCTCTTAAGGTTCAAATAGACAGTGAAGGAAATTACATGATTAACGGAAAAAAAGTATCCCTGAGGAACGTTGAGGAGTTACTCAAAAAAGAGAAACCCGGTTATCTGATTATAGAAGCTGACCAAGAAACGAAACATAAATTCGTTGTAAATATTATGGACCTTGCAAGGAAAAACGGAATTCAGGACGTTATAATAGCAGTAAGAAAGAAAAGATGAGTTTTTTCCTGAAAAAGTTACTTTCTTATTTTATACTTCCACCCGGTATATACATAATTTCATTTTTGTTAATATCCTTTCTCTCAAAAAAGAAGTTTATAAGGATTTTTGCTCTAGCTTCCGCAATCTCCCTTTACCTTATTTCCGTAGAACCGGTAAAGGATATCCTATTTTACCCCCTTGAGAGTGCTTACGGTATTCCTTCAAGGCTTGAGGGTGATGCTATAGTGGTTCTCGGAGGAGGGGTTTATAACAACGGAAGATTAAAGGCTTCCTCTTATAAAAGGTTGATAACGGGGTTTCTTCTTCATAATAGAACAGGTCTACCGATTATACTCTCCGGGGGTGCTGCGATAAACGTAATTCCGGAAGCTAAGGTCATGCAGGAGCTTTTAAAAAGTTTCGGTGTTGAGGAAAAGAAGATTATAGCGGAACTGAAAAGCAGGGATACGGAAGAAAACGCGAGATACGTAAAGAAGGTTTGTGAAAAACTCGGCTGTAAAAAAGTTATCCTTGTGACGTCTGCCTTTCACATGATACGTTCGGTGAAACTTTTTAAAAGAGTGGGCCTTAAGGTGGTTCCGTATCCTACAGACTTTAGATACGAGGGTAGATACAACCTATACAGTTTTCTTCCGAAATACAGCGTGTTTTACGACTCCTCCATAGCTATAAGGGAATATATAGGTCTACTCTTTTACAAGCTCACGGGTCGGATTTAAGCTTTTCAAAAATATCCTTGACTTGTTTAAAAGTTTCTTCAAGACTTCCCGAGTTATCTATAACGTAGTCCGCGAACTTTACCTTTTCTTCCGTAGGCATCTGATTTCTCCATCTTCTTTCAAAATCCTCCTCACTCATACCCCTTCTTAAAACCCTATCCTTACAAACTTCGTAAGGTGCGTAAACAACAACAAGTTTATCGTAGTTCTTATACGTCCCTTTCTCAACGAGGAGGGAAGCCTCAAGGATAAATATAGCATCTTTCGGTAATTCCTTTACAACCCTGTCTATCTCATCATACAGTGCCTTGTGGGTAATCTCCTCAAGCTTCCTCAACTTTTCTTTATCCTTGAAAACGATATTCGCTAACTTCTTCCTGTCTATATTCCCTTTTTCATCAAGTATTTCACTTCCGAAGAGTGATAAAACCTTATCGTAAACGGGGTGTCCTTTTCTGTAAAAGGAGTGTATCACCTTGTCCGCATCCATCACGTAAGCTCCAAGGGAGCGGAACATTTCAGCAACTGTTGACTTACCGCAACCTATGTTTCCCGTAAGACCTACCTTCTTCACGTTAAGATTTAGTATAATAATTCCCTCTTAGAGGAGGTAAGGTAATGGCTGCGTGTGAAATATGCGGAAAGAGAGCCGTTGTCGGAAGGAGAGTAACCTTCTCGGGTGAGAGAAATAGAAGGATTTTTAAACCCAACGTCCATAAGATGAGGGTAAGACTTCCCGACGGAACCGTTAAAAGAATTTACGTATGCACGAAGTGCTTAAAAGCCGGAAAGGTTATAAAAGCCCCCAGAATACCGAAAGAGTAATTTTATGACGCGGTTTATTAGATTCCTAACGGCGGGAGAGTCCCACGGAAAGGGGCTCACAGCCATTCTTGAAGGCATCCCCGCAAACCTTTCCTTATCTGAGGAGGACATAAACGCTGACCTGAGAAGGAGGCAGAGGGGTTACGGACGCGGAGGGAGAATGAAAATAGAAAAGGACAGCGTTGAGATACTCTCGGGTGTAAGGTTCGGAAAAACCTTAGGTTCTCCAATAGCTCTTTTTATAAAAAACAGGGATTGGGAAAACTGGAAAGAGAAAATGGCTGTAGAAGGAGAACCTCCGAACTCTGTTGTTCCCTTCACAAGACCGAGACCGGGACACGCGGACTTGGCAGGAGGTTTAAAGTATAACCAGAGGGATTTAAGAAACATCCTTGAGCGCTCATCCGCACGGGAAACCGCAGCAAGAGTAGCTGTTGGTGCTGTATGTAAGAAGCTTCTTTCCGAGTTCGGAATAAAGATAGGAAGCTTTGTTGTTAGTATAGGAAAAAAGGAAGTTGAGGAGCTGAAGGATAAATCTTATTTTGCGAACTCGGATAAGCTCCTTGAGTTCTATCAAAGTGCGGAAAACTCGGAACTTCGTATTCCCTTCCCTGATAAGGATGAGGAGTTTAAAGCTATTATAGATGAGGCTAAGGAGAATGGGGAGAGTTTGGGTGGGGTTTTCGAGGTTTTTGCGGTAGGTGTTCCGCCGGGCCTTGGTTCCCATATTCAGTGGGATAAACGGATAGACGGAAGGATAGCACAGGCTATGATGAGTATACAGGCTATAAAAGGCGTTGAGATAGGGGTAGGTTTTGAAGCCTCAAGAAAGTTCGGGTCGGAGGTTCACGACGAAATAGGATGGAGTAAGGATAGGGGGTTTTTCAGATTTACAAACAGACTCGGCGGAACGGAAGGGGGAATAACGAACGGGATGCCCCTTGTGGTTAGGGTTGCTATGAAGCCCATCCCCACGTTGAAGAATCCTCTGAGAAGTGTTGATATAAATACAAAAGAGGAGTTGAAAGCCGGAAAAGAGAGAACGGACGTTGTAGCAGTCCCCGCTGCTTCAGTAGTGGGAGAAGCTATGCTCGCTATAGTTCTTGCGGATGCTTTCCTTGAAAAGTTCGGAGGTGACTTCGTAGAAGAAATAAAGGAAAGGTATAAAGCTTATATGGACCATATAAAGAGCTTCTGAGATGAGAATACTTTCAATAGACACCTCTTACTCCTTTTTGAACTTCTCCATAATTGAGAATGGAAGGGTTAAGTTTCTTTATTATCTGGATAGTGACAAAAAAACTCTTGAAAATATGCCTAAGGTTTTGAACGATTTATGTGTAAGACCCGAGGATTTTGACGCTTTTGCAGTTTCCGTTGGAGTAGGATATCTTACATCTCTTAGGATAGGTGTAACATTCGTAAAAACATGGGCTTATATTCTTAAAAAACCTATAGTTTCCTTCAAGAATTTAGAACTCCTTTCGGAGTTTACACCCGTTGAATACCCGAAAATCCCCTACCTGAAGGTAAGTAATAACATCTTTTACCAGATTTTTGAAGAGAATAAAAAAAGCGAAGTAAGGATATACAAAGGAGAA
>NZ_JBSLZM010000069.1:0-2304 GCF_056494385.1 Aquifex sp.
CTACATCTCCGCTTATTATAGCTGTTTCGTGTATGCCCATTTTCTTACTCCTTAAGCCCATATTTTACATTTCGGGGGAAGGTATATAAAATGGATACTTCGTTATCTCTTTTAAAACCTTAAAGAATTTATCTTTATCCTTTACGGAGTTAAGGAGTGCCTTTAAGCTCATTTCGTAAACGAGATTCGGAGATGCGTAAAGAACCGAGGGGACACCTTCTTCAAACTCCACAGTTCCCCTAAGGTTAGCCGTAAAGTTCTCCATTTCTTCATCGTCAAGAAGTATGAATATCCTATTTATCAACGTTAAAACGATTTCGTTATCCACAAGATACTCCTTAGTATATTCTGCTTCTGTTAATCTCTTTACGGTATCTTTGAGTTCATAGGGTTTCCCATACCACGGGAATACCTTTGTATCCTCCGAAAATTCTTCAAACATATAAAGGTTTTTCTTTATGAACTCTTCACAAGGAAAGTACATTTCGTGAAAGATTTTTCTCAGTTCCTCTTCATCTTCGTTAAAGTTCCCCAGGAACCTTCCCGTGAATAACATATTTTTTTCTTCAAGGTAGTAAGCTACAGATGGGGATCTGGGGGATGGAGTTATCGGGATTAACCTTATGCTGTATCCTGTGGGAATCTTTATAACTGATGTGGGTATATCTTCAACAGCTCTGAATTTCACATTTCTTAATCCTAAACTTTCAAGGTAAAATTTAAGTTTTTCCCTACCTACGATGGTTATATCGGGGTTTGAGGCATACACCCTCCTTAAAATTTCCACACATTCCACTTCAAAATCCAAAAGAAGAATTAGTTTTAGGTCCTTGAAACCTATTCCCCTCTCTTTAAGACCTTTAACAAGCTTTCTTAAAGCTTTTGAAGGACATAAATTCACAAGAACATAAAAGCCTTTTAAGTCCAGTAAGTAAACGTTCTTTCTGAAAACACCTTTAAACTCTTCTTCCCAGAAGATAAATATGAAGTCTTCTACAACCTCTCCTTTTTCTTCTGTCTTTTCTACGGTTTCCTCTTCCTCAAGGAGATACTCAACAACTGTGCTTAAACTCTCTTCGTTTCCCTCTACCTCTCCGTAGTACTCTTCAACAGTATGGGTTCCCGAGAGAATATCTCTTAGCTTTTCCTTTTTACAACAAAGTATTAGAGGAAAGGTTTTAAAACAACACTCCCCTTTTTCGGAAGAGATAACCAAGTTTAATCCTTTCTCCTCAAGAAATGACTTGAGGATTGTATTTGTGAATCCTAATTCTCTAAAGTCCTCAACGCTTAACTTATTGAGAGCTCCGAGTTTTTCAAGGAGTTCCAACGGGTTGAAGGGAATCCTGAGTATGTTGAGTTCGTTAAAGCCGGCTTTAAGGAGTTCCTTTTCCTCCCTTTCTTCCTTAACTATGAAAACGGGGATTAGAATTCTTTCCTTTAAAAGGTCTATCCAGACATTTACATGGGAAAAGGGAAGTATGATTAGATCTATATCCTCCGCTATTACGTTTTTAACGTTCTCTTCCTTATTTATCATAAAAAGCTCGTGTCCGGTTACGTCAAATATGTCCGAAAGAAGAAGCTCTATATCTTCTTCCGGATCAAACAGTGCTACCTTCAGTCCCATCACTCAATTTCCTTTTTCTTTGATGCAACTTCGAGTAGTTTTAGCTGCTCCCTTAATATGTTAATAGATTGAACGACCATAAAGAAAGCGTGTTCAACGTTTATGAGTGCGCTTTGGAAAGAAGGGCTCCTGTCTTCAAGAATTCTTAGTTCTCTGAACTTTCTGTAATACTCGTCTATCTCCGTTCCGCACTCAATCAGCTTTATTAAAACTTCCTTTGAAAGCTTCTTAGCATCTTCTCTCGTATCCATAAATAAGAAGTTTACAGAAAACTACGCCAGAAAGCCCCCCATCTGTGATGGGGGGATGAATGGCGTCCAAAGGTCTTGAATTTTTTGAAAGTCATTATAAAATTAATTCAGAAGGGGAATAACCGCAGGGAGAAAAACTCCCCGCGACCCGTAAAGATTTTATAGTTAAATTAAAAGGGCTGGCAGACCCCTTAATGTCTGCCCTACCCGTAGACCGCGGGGAAGTGAAGCCCGTGGAGTGGGCTCTGCCCACGATGAAGCGGGAAGCCCCTCATCAAAGATGAGGGGAGGAGGTCACCCCTTTTTCCTTCTCTTTCTGGATGAAGGTATACCCAACACCTCCCTGTATTTCGTCACAGTTCTTCGTGCAACATTTATTCCCCTGCTTTGTAAAATTTTAGCTATCTCTTCATCGCTCAGCGG
>NZ_JBSLZM010000070.1:0-3576 GCF_056494385.1 Aquifex sp.
CAATAGGTGTTATATCTTTTCTGAAAAAGGAAAAAATGAAGGATATTACCGTTCCGCCTATGCTTATCTGGGGTGGAATTATGAAGTGAAACCAGTCTATCAAAGATATGACAAGAAGTGCGGAAAAAAAGAAGTAGTAAAAAACTCCCTCAGGAGTAAGTCCCCACTTGTAGTATGATAAAACCGAAAGAATTCCGGAAGTGAACTCAATCAGGGGGTATTTTATGGATATCTTCTCTCCGCAGTATCTACACCTTCCCTTTAGCAGGAAAAAGGAAAGGAGGGGAAGGTTGTCATACCATTTTATCCTCTGCTTGCAATGGGGACAGTGGGAAGGGGGGTAAACGATGGAGATATTTCTCGGAAGCCTGTAAATGAGGACGTTGTAAAAACTTCCGAGTATTAATCCGAAAACGAACAGTGAAACGTATATTAGAGCTTCCTCCATCAGGCAGTCTGAACCTCTCTCTTTAGTAGCCTTGTTATATCAAGCACAAAGGAAGAAGCTACAAACACGGAGGAATAAGTTCCAACAATTACGCCCACTACGAAGGCAAACATTATGTTGGATAAGGCATGACCTCCCAAAAGGAATAATGCCAGTGCAGTTACGAGTGTTGTTAACGAGGTCATTACCGTTCTTGATAGGGTCTGGTTCACCGAGAGGTTCATCAACTCTTCAAGGGTGAAACCCTTCCTTTTTCTCAGGTTTTCCCTAATTCTGTCAAATATCACAACGGTGTCCGCAACGGAATACCCTGCGACTATGAGAATGGCGGATACAACCTCAAGGTTAACCTCCCTCTGAGTTATTGAGTAGGCACCGACAACCGCTATAACGTCATGGGCAAGGGCAAGTATCGCCCCCAGTCCCCATATAGGTTGAAATCTGAGACCGAGGTATATGAGAATTCCTACCAACGCTGTAAGTATGGCAAATATAGCCTTCCTCCTCAGCTCTTCACTCACAACACCGCTTATTCTTTCCTTCCTTATTAGTTCGTATTTCCCGAACTCGGAAAGAAGTTTTTCAAGTTCCTCCCTGCCCTTTACCTTTATTATGAAGTTTCCCTCCTTTGTTTCCTGAAGGAGAAAGCCCTTTAAACCCTTTTCTTTTAAGAACTTCCTGAGCTCGGAAATTTCAACCTTTTTCTCAAACCTCACCTCGTAAAGGGTTCCTCCCGTAAAGTCAAGACCCAGGTTCAAACCCCTAAAACCGAGGGAAATAAGACTGATAAGTATAATCAGGGTGGAAACGAGATAAGCAGGCTTCCTAAAATGCAGAAACTTTATCTCCTTCATAGATACCTACATCCCGTTGATATAAGACCGTAATTTCCGCCCCTTTTCCTGTATAGTATCTTTAACTGTCCGTCTGCTATGTCCACGAAGGGAATAAAGTATGCATGCTGTTCTTCAAGTTCCGCCTTTGCATCCTCAACGCTCATAGGTTTATCAACAACGAGTTCCTCTTCAACTATTTCGGGTCTTTCTCTCTCTTCCGAAACGGTTACCGCTTCGTGGAGCTGTTCTTTGAACTTTCTCGCTTCCCTTATCCATTCATGTCTTCTCTGTTTCAACTTTACGAGTTGTTTCTCAAGCTCGTCAAGAGCCTTATCTATTGCGGTAAATACGTCCGTATCTTCCTCCCAAGCGTGTATAGCTCCGTGGGGAAGGTTCTTCAGATAAAGGTGCATATCAACCCTGTAAAAGGTCGGGATGCTGTCTCCTGCAAAATCCTTTTGTCTTGCCCTCGTTGAGGATATTGCAACTACAGCCTCAACCTCGTCCTCGCCCACCTCCTTCAGATACCTCTTAAAGCGATTTAGTTTACTCTCAATAATGGCTTTCATAGCATCACTGATATGGACATCAACACCCCTATACTCTATGTTCATCTTTTCTCCTCCTTATACTCTTTCCAAACTTTATTATCAACGATTACACGTATTTTTTCAACGTCCCTCTCCACCCTCACCCTATCCTTAGCTATAACCTGAGTGCATAGCTTTCCTCTTTCCCTTTCAAGGTAAACTAACACCATGGCTCCCTTTCTTTTTATACCCTTCACAAAATAACAAGGGGAAGGTTTTTCTATAACAACTTCTTTGTAAGCGCCGGAACAGGAGATAACGCCGCTCAAGAAAAGTAAGCTAAGTTTATCCATAATCTATTAACATATACTTAAATGAGATTTCTCGTTCCCGTTGACTTCTCGGATATAACGAACCCATTAATACGAACGGTAAAGAGGATAATGGAAAGAGTAAGCTCAGAGGTGCACCTTCTTCACGTGATTCCCCCTATCGTTTACCTACCCTACCCCGAGACTATGGGAGTAAGCGTGATAGATATAGAGACCCTTGAGAAGGTAGAGGAGGAAAAGAAAAAGGATGCAATGGAAAAGCTTGAGGCTCTTAAGGATTTTCTCGGGAGGGAAAACGTAAACACCCACGTTGAGGTCGGAGACCCTGCGGATACGATACTTGAGTATGAAGATAGTATAAAACCGGACCTGGTGTTCCTGGGAGGTCATAAAAAAAGTCTCGTAGAGAAGATACTCATAGGTTCTACGACGGAAAAAGTTGTGAAACACGGAAAGGTTAGTGACTTTGTAATCAAGGGGGGTGAGGTTGAGTTTAACAGAACAGTTGTGATAGCTTACGATTTTTCAGAAACGAGTCAAAAGGCGGTTGATTTTTCCCTTAAATTCCTAAAGCCTTTCGGTGTTAGGGTGAAGATAATCCACGTTGAAGAACCCATTCATCTACCCGTTGTTGAAACCTTAAAGAAAAAGTTTGAAGAGAAGTTCAGGGAGGAAAAAAAGAAGCTCCTCACGGAGCTTAAAGATAGGTTTGAGAAGGAAGGACTGAAAGCGGAGGTTATTTACACGAAAGGTAAGAACCCCGTAGAGGAGATAGCCAATTACGTAAACGGAAACGAGGAGGTTGAGCTTTTAATCATAGGCTCTAAGGGGCTTTCCGGACTGAAGAGAATTATTCTCGGAAATACCGCAACAAAACTCCTCGGAAAACTGAACAAACCTGTTTTAATATATAAAGTCCAATGAATAAGCTGGTAATTCTCCTCTCGGCACTTAGCTTTGGTTTCTCTAATCCTTACTACGATGCCCTTATGTGTTCTTACCTCCTTGATAGTCCCAAGGAAGCAGAGAAATACTGCTACAGAGCCCTTGAGGAGTTCAACTCTCCAGAGCTTTACAAGGACTTAATAAGGATACTCATAAAGGAAAAGAATTACGAAGCAGCGGAAAAACTGGCAAGGGAATTTTTGAAACACTTTCCCAACGAAGAGGACGCATACCTATACCTTTACAACGTATATAAAATTCTCGGAAAGGACAGAGAAGCCCTGAAAGTTATAGAGGAAGCTTACAATTCTTTTCCTTACGACTCCCGAATACTTTTATTTTTAATAGATGAATACCTGAAGGGAAAAGACAAAAGAAAGGCAAAAAAAATCCTACTTGATTACATAAAGCTTAATCCCGATACCCCTCTCCCTTACTATCTCCTCGGAAGGATATACCTTATGGAGGGAAACACTTTAAAAGGT
>NZ_JBSLZM010000071.1:0-7817 GCF_056494385.1 Aquifex sp.
TCCTTTCTTAAAACTTTTTCTACGTCCTCATCACCGAAAACAAACTCTTCAACTTGGTGACAGTAGGGGCAGTGCTCACCGTATATATAAACAAGAACCAACTTTTTTTCCTTCTTAGCAATATCTACAGCTTTAGTAAAGTCATTTAGCCACGTTTGAGGAAAAGATAAAGTCACGAAGAGTATGAGCAGCAAAAACTTTACCCAGTGCATGCCTGTAAAGAATATACGGCATTTGAAAGCCTTGAGTTATAAGAAGTTCTTATAACTCCATTTTCCCCTACTAATTTAAGCTTTTTCTGATATCGTGTTATCATTAAAGTCCAAATCTATACTTTGACGTTTTAAAATCTTCCTTATGAAATTGAATCTTTCGGAAGAAGAAGTTTTAAGGCTGGAAGAATACAACGTTATTCCCGTATATACCGAAGTTCTGGTAGATACGGAAACCCCTCTATCTATATTTTTAAAGTTAAAGGAAAAAGGACGCTTTAACATTCTTCTTGAGAGTGCTGAGGGTGGAGAAAAGTGGGGAAGATACTCATTCATAATCCTCGGTTCTTCCTTTTATGTGAGAACTAAAAAAGAGTTCGGAGAGCTTTACGACAGGGGAAGGGTTGAGTTTTTCAACAGCAAGGACCCGCTCGGAAAAATAAAGGAAATAGTGAAGGGGTTTAAGCCTTACAACGATAGTGGACTCCCGAGGTTCTGGGGAGGGCTTGTGGGTTATTTTGCATACGATACAGTTAAGTTTTACGAACCAGTTCCCGATAAAAATCCGGACCCGGTAGGAACTTACGATATATACCTCGTTCTTACCGATGTTGTCGTAGTTCACGACAATTTAACGGGAAAGATAAAGGTTGTTGTTCCTGTTTTTAAAAGGGAAGACGTAAGGAAGGAATACAGGAGGGCGGTTGAGCTTATAAACTCCGTTTTGAGAAAACTAAAGGAGGGTAAAACTACATTCCTTAACGTTGTTGAAAAAGAACCCGAACTTTCAAACTGGCACTCCAACTTTAAAAAGGAAGAGTTTGAAAGAATAGTTAAAAGGGCCAAGGAATATATAAAACAGGGGGACGTAATTCAGGTGGTTCTTTCCCAGAGGTTCAGGAAACATTTTTACGGAAATCCCGACAGCATATACAGGATACTCAGGTTTATGAACCCATCTCCCTACATGTACTACCTGGATTTCGGAGACATTAAGGTAATAGGCTCGTCTCCTGAGATCTTGGTAAGGCTTGAAGGGAGAAGGGTAGAAACGAGACCCATAGCGGGGACAAGGAGAAGGGGAAAGAACGAAGAGGAGGATTTAGTCCTTGAGAGGGAACTTCTTTCAGACGAAAAGGAGAGAGCGGAACATCTTATGCTGGTAGACCTTGCACGAAACGACATAGGAAGAGTTGCAAAAACGGGAAGCGTAAAGGTTGAAAACTTTATGAGAATAGAGAGATACTCCCACGTTATGCATATAGTTAGTGACGTAGTAGGAGAACTAAAAGAGGGATATGATGCCCTTGATGTTCTTAAGGCAACGTTCCCTGCCGGAACCGTCTCGGGAGCCCCTAAGGTTAGGGCGATGCAGATAATAGAGGAGCTTGAAAATGAAAGAAGGGGGATATACGCGGGAAGTGTCGGATATATATCCTTCCAGGGAAATATGGATATGGCCATAGCCATAAGAACCGCTATTCTGAGGGATAAGGAAATATTCGTTCAAGCCGGAGCCGGGATAGTTGCAGATTCCGTTCCCGAAAAGGAGTGGGAGGAGACGGTGAATAAGGCAAAGGCCCTTATGAAAGCCATAGAGATGGCGGAAGTGAGCGGAGAGTTCACTTGAAAAGAAAACAATGAAGTGTAAAATATTATTTTCGGAAGGGCTTGGGGCGTAGCTCAACTGGCAGAGCACCGGACTTTGGATCCGGGGGTTCCAGGTTCGAGTCCTGGCGCCCCAGCCATTAAAATCCTATGAACGGAGTAAAGTTAATTTCCTGTAACGCGAATAAAAGGCTTGCCGAAGAAATATCGGGTTATCTCGGTCTCAGACTAACCGATACACTCATAACAACCTTCTCGGACGGAGAGATAAGGGTTCAGATAAACGAAAGTGTTAGAGGTTATCACGTATACGTCATCGCCTCCCTTTCAAACCCGGTAAACCACAACATAATGGAGCTTCTCCTTACGGTTGACGCGGTAAAACGCTCATCTCCAAAAGAGATAACTGTAGTAATACCCTACTACGCATACGGTAGGCAGGACCGACAGGACAAACCGAGGACTCCTATAAGTGCTAAGGTTATTGCGGACCTTCTTGAGACCATTGGCGCGAATAGAGTTATAGTCGTTGACCTTCACTCTCCCCAGATACAGGGCTTCTTTGACATACCTGTTGAACACTTAACAGCCATACCCGTTTTATACGATTACATAAGGAAGAACCTTATCCTTGAAAACCCTGTCGTTGTCTCTCCCGATGCAGGTGGTGTAAAAAGGGCAAGGGACTTGGCTAATAAACTTGGTTGTGGTGTTGCGGTAATCCTGAAGAGGAGACCTGAACCGAACAAAGCGGAAGTTATGGAGGTTGTCGGTGACCTTGAAGGTAAAGAGGCGATAATAATTGACGATATTATAGACACAGCAGGAACGCTAACCGCGGCTGCAAACGCACTCATAAGCAAAGGTGTTAAAAAAGTCTACGCCTGTGCTACACACGGTATATTCTCGGGTCCGGCGGTTGAAAGAATAATGAACTCGCCCATTGAAAAGGTAATAGTGACTAACACCCTTCCCGTTTACGAAAAGGAATTCGGAAAACTCCAAGTTGTTTCCATAGCACCGCTTATAGGTGAAGCGATAAAGAGAGTTCACGAAGGGAGCTCTGTGAGCTCCCTATTTTCCTGAAGATGCGTGAGAACTGTCCCAAGTGTGGGGCTATTCTCGTTATAGTTGAGTGTTGCGGGGGGGGAATATGGTATTGTGAAAAGTGTAAGGAGTATTATTACTACGGAGAACTTATAAAAGAGGAAAACTCTACTCAAATTCCTCCCGAGGGGGATTCTCAAGAAGACGGTCCGCAACCCTCTTAGGATCTTCACCTTTAACTATCTTGTAAACCGCCGTGCATATGGGAGCGTATATATTCTTTTCCTTTGCGATTTCGTAAACAGCTTCGGCTGTTTTTATACCCTCCACGGTTTGACCTATCTTCCTTAATGCTTCCTGCACGGTTAAGCCTTTACCTACAAGTTTTCCGAAAGTTCTGTTTCTTGATAGATCCGAAGTTGAGGTGAGAATAAGGTCCCCTGCTCCCGAAAGACCGAAAAAGGTTTCCCTTCTTGCCCCAAGAGACTCCCCTATGCGTGCCATTTCGTGGATACCCCTCGTTATGAGAGCACTCCTCGCGTTATACCCGTATCCCAGTCCGTCAGAAACCCCGACCGCTATTGCTATCACGTTCTTGAGTGCACCCCCGAGTTCAACCCCCGTGATATCTGAGTTCAGGTAAACCCTGAAGTTTTTTGAGTTTATGGCCTCTTGAAGCTCAAGGGCTATCTCTTTATTCTCGTATCCCAGAACAACCGCTGTGGGAAGACCCTTTGATACCTCTTCGGCAAAGGAGGGACCCGATAGAACAAAGAAGTTAACATTCGGATAGAGTTCTTTTACTATTTCCGAAATTCTTTTTAGTTTTTTGAGATGTATGCCCTTAGATGCAGATATAAAGTTCTTGCCGTTAAGCTCAATATCTTTTATAACTTCCTCTATAACTTGTGTCGGAATTGCACAAATTACGTTTTCAAATTCCAAAATTTCCGATATATTTACAGTTCCTTTTACATTTTTAAAACTAATTCCATCAATATACGGATGCATCCCACGGTTGATTTTTTTAACCACTTCATCGTTTATGTCGTAAACGAGAACTTCATGTCCGAGTCTATCAAGGTGTGTTGCGAGAGCTACACCCCATCTTCCACCGCCGAGTATGAAAAATCTCATAATTTCAGTATATTATAAGGGTTGAAAAGGAAAGTTTCATCCTTTAAATTATAAGAAGCACTTTTTAACAATTTCTTAAAAATAATTTCCCAATTTAAAAAATCCCCTAAAAGGAGGTGAAGATGGGTAGAAAGGTTAAGTATATAATTGACCTAAAATTCATAGACCAGCTCTCGGAGAAAGAAAAGAAGGAGCTTCAGAAAGTTACGGAAAAGTTTGCCTTCAGGACAAACAACTACTACAACTCTCTCATAAACTGGGATGACCCCGACGACCCCATAAGGAGAATAGTTATCCCTACAACCGAAGAGCTTGAGGTTTGGGGAAAGCTTGACGCTTCTAATGAGAGCAAGTATATGAAGGTTCACGGCCTTGAGCATAAATATCCCGATACAGCCCTTCTTCTCGTTACAGACGTTTGCGGTATATACTGCAGGTTTTGTTTTAGAAAAAGACTCTTTATGAACGATAACGACGAGGTTGCAAGGGACGTTTCCGAGGGACTTGAGTATATAAGGAACCATCCTGAGATAAATAACGTTCTCCTCACCGGCGGAGACCCGTTGGTCTTAGCAACATTTAAGCTTGAGAAAATACTGAAAGCTCTTGCCGAGATTCCCCACGTAAAGATAGTGAGAATAGGTTCTAAGATGCTCGCGGTAAACCCCTTCAGGGTTCTGGACGATAAGTCCCTTCTTGAACTCTTTGAGTGGTTCAACACCGAAACGGGTAAGAAGCTATACCTTATGAACCACTTTAACCACCCCAGGGAGCTTACGGATGAGGCAAAGAAGGCGGTTGAGCTTGTTCAGAAGACGGGAACAACCCTTACAAATCAAACACCCATACTCAAAGGTATAAACGACGACTTTGAAACCTTAAAGACCCTGCTTGAGGAACTTTCCTTCATAGGCGTTCCCCCTTACTACGTGTTCCAGTGCAGGCCAACAGCAGGAAATAAAGCTTATTCAACACCGATAGAGGAAACGATAGACCTCGTTGAAGCTGTAAGGGCTGAAGTTTCCGGACTTGCTGCAAGGGTGAGATACGTTATGTCCCACGAAACGGGTAAGATAGAAATTCTCGGAAAAACCGAGGAACACGTATTCTTCAGGTATCACAGAGCTGCCGACCCCGAGAATAGGGGTAAGTTCATGGTGTTCAAGAGAAATCCCGATGCCCACTGGTTTGACGATTACACGGAGCTCGTGGATGAGTATAAGGTTTCCTTATCCGAGGTTTCCTGAATTCTCTCCTTCCTTCCTTTTTCTTTCGGGAATATAATTTAAATCCATTATGGAAATATATCCTATGCACCTTCTCCTTTCACGCCTTGAAGAGGAAATAGAGTATCAACAGAAGATTGCAACAACATACCTCACGGGAACACCGAGGTATTCTCCGGAAGTCGTTGAAAACGTTTACGAAACCCTCAGAAGGGTGAGCGCGAACTTAAAGCTTGTTTCTCTAATACTGGGAGAGCTTGAAGAAATCCAGGAAAAGGAACTGAGGGAGGAGGCATTATTACTTTCTTCCGAAAGCCTTTCCCTTATATCCCTATTGCTTCCGGCTGTTGAGAGGTTTTCCCCTTTCTTCCTTCAGGAGATTAGGGTTGAAAACAAACCAATACTTGAACGACTTGAAGAGGTTATAGCCGAAATAGAAAACGCAATAGAAAAACTTGAACTTTCTTCTTCCGTAAGTATTACGAGAACCCTTGAAAATCTTGCAAGCTCCCTTGAGATACACCTTCAAAAGGGGAAGAGAATTGCCGAAAGTGAGATTTAGACCTAAATGTAAAAAATCATACTATCTGATAAAAATTATCATTAATTTAAATCCCTTGGAGGGAAATAGCAATGGTTAAGGAAAATATTCCTATTGTGGACTTTCTTAAAGAGTTCAAGGGTTCGATAATTATACTCACTCACGAAAGTCCTGATGGTGATTCTTTGGGAAGCGGTCTTGCTCTTTACAAATTCTTAAAGAAGAAAGGTAAGGAAGTTTACATGGGTTCTAAAGACAAAGTTCCCCACTTTCTTGACTTTCTTCCGGGTGTTGAGGAGGTTATAAAGCCCGATGGTCGTTATTACGATGTGGGAATAGTCGTCGACGCTTCGGGATTTTACAGGGTGGGAACAGAGATTAAGGTAGGGAGGAGGATAAGGATAGACCACCATGTAGGCGGAGAGTTCTACGGGCCTTACGACTACATAGACCCCAACGCTCCCGCAACTGCGGCACTTATTTATGAAATTATAAAGGCTTGGGATGAAACGGCGATAGACAAGGATATAGCAACATGTATATACACGGGTCTTGCAACGGATACCGGATTCTTCAGGTACTCAAACACCGACGAGAGAACTTTTGAGCTTGCGAGGGAACTTGTCTACTACGGTGCGGACCCCTACTACGTTTACACGATGTTCTCGGAAAGGGAAAGTTTCAACAAAATGAAGCTTATTTCAAAGGTTCTTGATACACTTGAGCTTCACGAAGGGGGGCTCGTAGCGGGAATAACTGTGTTTAAGCGTTTTCTTGAGGAGACGGGGACCAAATACGAAGACACGGAGGGACTCGTTAATTACCCGCGTTCCATAGAAGGGGTTAGAGTTGCATACGCCCTGATAGAGAAACCTGATGAAGGAGTTTGGAAGGTTTCCCTAAGGGCAAAGGGAGACGTGAACGTCGGCAAAATGGCGGAAAGACTCGGAGGAGGAGGACATAAATACGCATCGGGTGCTAAGATAAAGGCCTCCTCCTATGAAGAAGCTAAGGAAAAACTCCTTTCCGCGATAAGGGAAGAGCTAAAGCTCCAGAAGGTTCACGCTTAATGGCTCTCTTCGGTGCCCACGTTTCCGCCTCCGGTTCTATCTTAAAAACCTTTTCAAGGGCTAAGGAGATAAACGCCGAAGTTTTTCAGTTTTTCTTAAGAAGTCCCAGGGTCTGGAGATGGAAAGGTGTTGATGAAAAAACTAAAGAAAGGTTTAAGGAAGAGCTGAAAAGCTTTAAAGGTGTTGTTGTTGTTCACGCGCCTTATCTTCTTAACCTTGCATCTCCCAAGGATGAGCTGAGAAGGAGGTCAATAGAGGTTTTTCTTGAGGAGCTCAGGTTTTGCGATGAGGTCGGTATTCACTACTACAACTTTCATCCGGGAACTGCAACAGGCATAAGCGAAGAGGAGGGCTTAAAGAATATTTTGAAGTCCCTTGAGGAGATATTCGGAAGTTATACACCTAAAAACACCACCGTTCTGCTTGAGAATACCGCGGGGGAAAGGGGAGATATAGGAAAGAACTTCAGAGAGCTGGGAAAACTCATAGGACCTTTTGAAGGATTAAAAGTAGGTATATGTCTTGACACGTGCCACGCCTTTGCCTACGGGTATGCGATAAACACGAAAGTTGGCTTTGAGGAGTTCAAAAGGGAAGCGGATAAATACGTAGGACTCGGAAAGATAAAACTTATTCATGCAAACGACAGCAAGGTTCCCCTAGGCGGTAGGAAGGACAGACACGAACACATAGGGAAAGGTTATATGGGTCTTGAGGGCTTCAGGAATTTACTAAAGGACGATTACTTCTCAAAGCTTCCTTACTGCCTTGAGACGCCAAAGGAAGACAATATGGACTTAGTAAATCTGAGAGTTTTAAGGGATATTTACTCAAAATAACGTTGCCTGCCTGTGTTTAAATATCTTGTCAACTTCTGGAAGTAAACTTTTCATCTCAAGTTCCTTTAGCTTTTCCTTTAGTTTATTTATGTCTCCGTCTCTTACCTTTAGGTCCTCTTCCTTAACATCAAGACCGA
>NZ_JBSLZM010000072.1:0-17282 GCF_056494385.1 Aquifex sp.
TAAAAAGAGGACTACGAAGAGAAGAGGGAAAAGGATTACAAAAACAGGTATCCCGAACTTAAGCCAGTCGGAAAAGGAGAGTTCCAAAAGGCTTGCAGCTATACCGTTTGGAGGACTTCCCACGAGCGTTCCTATACCCCCGACGCTTGCGGCGTAAGCCACTCCCAAAAGTGTGAATGTATAAACCCTTTCGGGAATTTCCCTCCCGGCGGTGGAGAGTATTCCTAGAGCCAGAGGAAGCATCATCGCGGTAGTTGATGTGTTACTTATCCACATTGATATTAGGGAGGTTGCAAGCATTAGGAAAAATACGGAGGCTATAAAGCTTCCCCGAGCGATGTTTACAATTTTGTGAGCTATATACCGGTCTATCTCGTATTTAGAAAGTGCGGTCGCAAGAACAAATCCGCCGAAGAAGAGGAATATAAGGGGATGGGCAAAGTAGGAAAGCCCCGTTTTCACGTCAAAAACACCGAGTAGAATACCGAGAACGGGAATGAGCAAAGCGGTAACACTAAGAGGTATAGCTTCGGTAATCCATAAAACTGCTGCAAGGGATAAAATGGAAAGTCCCTTCCTTACCCCTTCGTCAAAGGGAGATAAAAACAGGAAGTAAAGAAATAGAACAAGACCGAGAATAAGGGAAAGGGTTTTGAAACTCATAACTCTCCCTCCTCAGAAAAGTATTACCTCCACCTCCTCGCCTTCCTTAAGTTCGTTCACACCTTCGTAAACAATCATATACGCGTTTGCGTTAACCAGGGAAGTAAGCATATGGCTATCCTGTTTTGGGTATGGCTCACACTTGTAAACTCCGTTTTCATACCACACTTTACACCTTGCAAACTCTCTTCTGTCCGCATTCTTTCTCTTATATCCCTTCTCAAGAACGGCTTCTACCTTCTCTTTAAATATATTCTTGTATCCCTGCATTATCCTCAGTGCGGGATAAACAAGGAGGTCAAATGCTACGGCGGTTGATACGGGGTTTCCGGGAAGCCCGAAGAATAACTTGTTATCTCCGTAAACACCGAACAAAACGGGTTTTGCCGGTTTAATCCTGAGTTTATGGAACTTAACATCTATACCGAGTTCTTGAACAAGGTATTTAACGTAGTCCTTCTCTCCCATTGACACACCGCCCGTGGTTATAAAAACGTCGTATTTATGAATGTTCATTAAAACTTTTTTTAGCTCTTCGGGGTCGTCGGGAGCTATACCGAGGTTGTGGGGAACCCCTCCTGCACTGAGAACCTGTCCGTAAAGCATGTAGTTGTTTGATGTTCTAATTTGAGAGGGGCTCGTCATATCTTCACATAGGTCAAGTATCTCGTCACCCGTTGAGAGTATTCCTACGTTCGGCCTTCTGTATACGCTCACAACAGCCTTATTTACCGATGCAAGCATACCCATCTCGTAAGGTCTAATTTCCTTTCCTTTCGGTATCACTACATCTCCCTTCCTTACATCTTCCCCCTTTTTCCTTATGTTTGCTCCCTTTTTAAAGCTCTTCTTAATTATCACGTATCCGTCGGATACCTCCGTAAACTCAACCGGGACAACCGTGTCCGCACCTTCCGGGATGGGAGCCCCTGTAAAAATCCTTACCGCAGTTCCATTATCAACCCTTAGTTCTTCACCCGTTCCTGCGGCAAACTCACCGATTATCCTCAACTTTGCGGGAACGGTCTGTATATCTTCATACCTTACGGCGTATCCATCCATAGCGGAGTTATCAAATGGGGGCTTGTCGGAGTCCGATAAAACGTCTTCCGCAAGAACTCTTCCGAGGGCTTCGTGTATAAAAACCCTTTCCGTATCAAGGGGCTTTGCACTCTCTATAACAATCCTTAAAGCGTCCTCCAATGGTGTGAGTTCCGCCATACTTTTACCTCCTTAACAACAGTCTTTGCGAAAAACTTACTAAATTAAATTAAAATTTAAAGATGGAAAAAATATGCAATCCCTACGATAGTTTAACGGGGTTGTATACAAATCCATACTTCAGGGAGAGGGTGAAAGAAGCTTTAGAAAGGGAAAAGAACTTAGCTGTTGCTCTCATAAAAATAGAAAATATATGGCAGGTAAATACCCTTTACGGTTTTCAGGAGGGAGACAACACAATAAGGGAATTTGCCCGCAGACTACAAGAAAAATGCGGCCAAAACACTATAGTAGGTAGGATTTACGGAACTATCTTTGGATGTTGTTTTAGAAAAAATCATTTAAAAAGCTTTCTTGAAGAGTTGGCAAAGGAGTTAAGAAAACCTATACCCGTAAAAAACGATATTTTCTCTCCCGATATAAAAATCGGTGTATCCCTCTTCCCTGACCACGGGAAAGACGTCGATGAACTTATGAGGAAGGCAGAACTTGCTCTTTATATGGTTCTTTGCGGTGAGAGTGATGGGGACGTATACGTATACTCGGAAAAGTGTGAGAATTTTATCAAGAGAAATATAGAGATAAAGACGAAACTTGAAGAGGCCCTTAGGAAGGGGGAGATTACGGTTTATTACCAACCAATCGTAAGGCTATACGACGAAAGAATAATAGGCTTTGAAGCCCTGTTGAGGTGGATAAAAAAAGGGAAAGTTTACGTTCCGACCGAGAATTTCATAGATATTGCGGAAAGGTATGACAAGCTAATAAAGGAAATAAGCTATTTTGTAATTAGAAAAGCGGTTAAAGATATTTCAAGTATAGGAAAGAACTTTTATGTCTTTATTAACTTTTCCGCAAAACAGTTTAAGGATGAGGAACTGTTGAAAGAGATAAGAAGAGTTTTGGGGGAATACGACTTCCCCTCAAATAAACTTGTTTTAGAAATAACAGAAAGAACTATGATGGAAAACCCTAAGAAGGCTAAAGCTATAATAGGCAAGTTAAAATGCATAGGGGTTAAGATTGCCATAGACGATTTCGGAACGGGTTTTTCTTCTATGGAGTATCTGGTGGAGTTAAACGTCGATAGGATAAAGATAGATAAGAAGTTTATAGATAGATTTCTTGAGGATAAAAAATCCTGGACCATTGTAAAAACTGTAATAAATCTTTCTCACGAGATAGGTTCTCTTTCCTTGGCGGAGGGCGTTGAGAACAAGGAACAGTTAAGTGAACTTAAAAAACTTAGATGTGACGAGGCTCAGGGTTATTACTTTTCAAAACCATTGCCATACGAAAAACTTATAGAACTTCTTAAGGTAAAAGGGTATCTTAAATAAAAATTTCGGGGAGGTGGAAAGATGAAGAAAGTTTTAGCGGGAATGTTAATCGCAGGTGTAGCCTTCGGAAAGCCTATATTCATGGATGCGGAGTGGGCAAAGAAGTTCTGCGAGCTCTGGAACAAAACCCCCGAGCTTTCCGAAAAGCTGGGAAAAAGTGAAAGCTGGACAGAAAAGCCTGTGAGAAAGCTCTTTCTATACAGAAAAGATTGCGGTCCCGATAAACAGATTCAATTAACCATAAAGAACGAAAACGGAAAGGCGGTATGCGTTTACGGGGGGTGGAAAAAGGATGAAAAGACCGACGATGACTTTTTAATGTATGCTGACACAAAGAGATGGCTTGAGATGGGAAGGAAGGAATACGGACCTATGAGGGCAATGCTGTTCGGAAGGTTGAAGTTTGAGGGACCTCGTTTCGTTGCTATGAAAAATATGGGGCCCTTTGAGGCTTTCCTTGACAACATAGATGAGATAGAATCTGATACGGAAAGATGCCCATAAAGGTTATATACAGGGGAAAAGAGATAGAAATTCCCGAAAAAAAGATAAAAGCAAAGGAACTTTTAAAACGTCTGGGGCTTTCGCCCCTTTCCTCTTTAGTTGTTAAAAATGGTGAGGTGATATCCGAGGACGATTACGTTGAAGAGGGAGACGAGGTAAGGGTAGTTAATGCGATTTCTGGAGGAGCTTAAAAACCTTGATTACTTTCTTTTTCTCGTAATACTCCTCATACAGGCTTTCGGTGTTGTTGCGGTTTACAGTGCCACATACAACGGGGGAATTTCTCCCTTCGTTTACAAACACCTTATTTACATCGGAATGGGCTGGTTTCTTATCCTTCTCCTCTCCTTTGAGAAGTTTGAAAACATCCTTGACCTTTCCCTATACGTTTACCTTCTCAATCTCTTTCTCTTAATCCTGGTTCTCGTCGGGGGAAAGGAGGTTTACGGCTCAAAGCGGTGGCTCAGTCTCGGGTTTATAAACGTTCAGCCTTCAGAGTTTATGAAGATATCCCTTATACTTATAACCGCTTACCTTCTTCCCTTAATAAAAGGAATTAGAGACAGAAGGATTATCCTTTTATTCCTCCTATACGCTATACCGTCGCTTATAACCTTAAAGCAGCCCGACCTCGGAACGACTGTAGCCTACTTCGTTCCCCTTTTCTTTATGCTTCTCCTAAGGGGAGTTCCACTAAAGTATTTCTTTCTGTTCGGACTTTTCCTTATCTCCCTTGCCCCTCTTCTCTGGAAGTACTTTCTCAAACCTTACCAAAAGAAAAGAATACTTGCGGTTATTGACCCAATGAGTGATTACTACGGGAGCGGATATCAGCTTATACAGTCAAAGATAGCTATAGGTTCGGGAATGCTTACGGGAAAGGGCCTTCTGAAGGGAACCCAGACACACCTTATGTTCCTTCCTGAAAAACATACGGACTTCATATTTGCGGTAATAGGTGAGGAGTTCGGATTTGTCGGAGCATTTGTCTTAAGTACATTATTTTTTATCCTCTTTTTAAGACTCATTTACTACCACGAGCTCTTTCAGAGAAGCTACGAAAAACTTTTCGTCGGAGGAGTATTCTCCCTCATTCTCTTTCAGTTCACGGTAAACACACTTATGACTATGGGTTTATTTCCCGTAGTCGGCATACCCTTGCCTTTTGTGAGCGTAGGGGGAAGTTCGATGATAAGCCTATCAATAGCCATCGGTCTTCTTCAAAATATATACAAAAAGTATAAGAACCCCCACATGAGGTTGGATAAGGAACCCGTTTACGGGTAGAATACCTCTTAATGAAGTTAACGGTAATAGGAGGAGGATACGTAGGTCTCGTTTCGGCAGCCTGCTTTTCCCACATAGGACATGAGGTTCTCGTAGTTGAAAAAATCCCCGAAAAGGTTGAGCTCCTTAGGAAAGGGGTAAGCCCCATATACGAGCCGGGACTTGAGGAGCTCCTCAAGGAAGGCATTAGTGAGGGAAGGCTTGACTTCACAACGGATATAAAAGCAGGGATTGAGTTTTCGGATGTTTTATTCGTATGTGTGGGGACGCCTCCCAATCCCGATGGTTCAGCAGACCTCTCTCAGGTTGAGGAAGTGGCAAGACTTACAGCGGAGTATATGGAGGGTTATAAACTCGTCGTCAACAAATCAACCGTTCCCGTGGGAACCCAGAAGAGGGTGAAGGAAACGATAAAGCTTTATCTGAACGGGAGAGACATTGATTATGATGTTGCCTCAAATCCCGAATTCTTACGGGAAGGCTTTGCCGTTAAAGACTTCCTTGAACCTGATAGGATAGTGATAGGCGTTGATACCGAGAGGGCTAAAGAGATACTTACAGAGATATACAAACCGATAACCGATAAGGGATTCCCTCTCCTCGTAACAACACCCGAGGCTGCGGAGATAATAAAGTATGCCTCAAATACTTTTCTGGCTACGAAGATTTCCTTTATAAACATGGTTGCAGACCTGTGCGAGAAGGTAGGTGCAAGCGTTGAAGACGTGGCAACGGGTATGGGATACGATAAAAGAATAGGAAAGGAGTTTCTGAAAGCCGGACTCGGTTGGGGAGGAAGCTGTCTCCCGAAGGATACGAAGGCTTTTGTCAAGATGTGTGAGGAATACGGAGTTGACAGCGGGATTGTTGAGTCTTCAATAAGGATAAACGAGAAAAGGGTTGAGAAACTGCTTGAGAAACTGAAAAAAGTTCTTTGGATACTTAAAGGAAAAAAGATAGCGGTATGGGGACTATCCTTCAAACCCAATACAGACGACATAAGGGAAGCTCCCTCAATAAAGGTGATAACGAGACTCTTAAAAGAGGGGGCAAAGGTAAGAGCTTACGACCCCAAGGCAACGGAAAACTTCAAAAAACTATTTGTTGAAGGGGACGACCTAAAGTATTGTGATAATAAATACGAAGCCCTGAAAGGTGCGGAAGCACTTCTTATACTCACGGAGTGGGAAGAGTTCAAAAGGGCAAACCTTGAAAAGGTAAAGAGTTTAATGAAGTTACCCGTTATAATAGACGGAAGAAATATATACGAGCCCCAAAGGGTTAGGGAACTCGGATTTATATACGAGAGCATGGGAAGGCCATGAGTTACCTTATGAACAACTACGCGAGACTTCCCGTAAGCTTTACAAGGGGAGAGGGTGTTTACCTGTACGATGTAGAGGGAAGAAGATACCTAGACTTCATATCGGGAATAGGGGTGAACTCTCTCGGTCATTCCCACCCGAAGGTTGTGAAAAGGATTAAGGAGCAGTCAGAAAGACTAATTCACGTATCAAACCTTTACGAAAACCCCTGGCAGGAAGAGGTGGCGAGAAAACTCGTTGATGAGTTCCACTCGGAAGGAAAGGTTTTCTTCTCAAACAGCGGAACCGAAAGCGTGGAAGCTGCGCTAAAGCTCGCAAGGAAGTATTGGAGAGATAAAGGAAAGAATAGGTGGAAGTTCATAAGCTTTATTAACTCTTTCCACGGGAGAACTTACGGGAGTCTATCCGCAACGGGACAAGAGAAGTTCCATAAAGGTTTTGAACCTCTTGTTCCCGGATTTTCTTATGCGAAACTCAACGATATAGATTCCGTTTATAAGCTTATAGACGATGAAACTGCGGGAATAATCCTTGAAGTTATCCAAGGAGAAGGCGGGGTTAACGAGGCGGAAGAACGTTTTCTTGAGGAACTCCAGAACTTAACAGAAGCTAAAAAGCTCCTGCTTATAATTGACGAGGTTCAGACAGGTGTGGGAAGAACAGGGAAGTTTTACGCTTATCAGCACTTTAAACTTAGACCTCACATAATCACTTTAGCAAAGGGGCTCGGCGGAGGTGTCCCTATAGGGGCCACGCTTGCGGTTAGCGAGATTGCGGAAAGCTTTACTCCCGGATCTCACGGCTCAACCTTTGGCGGAAATCCCCTTGCTTGTTCCGTAGCGAGCGTGGTTGTAGACGAGGTCAAAAAACTCCTTCCCCACGTAAACGAGACAGGCAATTACTTTAAAGAGAAACTAAAGGCGTTCGGAAAAGTAAAGGGGAGAGGTTTAATGCTGGGTCTTGAGCTTGAAGGGGAGTGTAAGGAAACGGTAAAGGAAGCCCTAAAGAGAGGACTCTTAATAAACTGCACCGCGGGAAAGGTTATCAGATTCCTTCCCCCTCTAATTGTGAAAAAAGAGCACATAGACGAAGCTATTGAAATACTGGGTTCAATACTATGATTCATACTTTCCTTTACGTTCTTTTTCTGGCCTTTCTTCTTCTCTCAAAGTACTACAATCTCGGAGTTCTTCCCCAGCTTATCTTACTTTCTCCCCTTCTCTTTCAAGAAGACGGTGAGCTCGGATTTAAAGAGTATAAGAGAGGCCTGCTGTGGGGAGCTTTCTTTTTGCCTTTAGCGGTTCCTTACCTTTTTAGTGCAGAGTGTTACGCTTTTGTTCTTAACCAGCTCGGTGTTTCCTTTGCGGAAGAGATATTTTTCAGGGGTTTTCTAATGCAGAGGTTTTCAAACCTTACGGTTTCCTTTATGTTTTCTTTCGGACATATTCTTTACTGGTTTAATCTGAACTCACTTCTCACCTTCTTTCCCTCTATAATTCTGGGCTGGCTATATACAAAAAGTGGCTCTATTATCGCACCTGTTATGGCTCACTTTTCTATGAACCTCTTTCTTTTTTACCTCACTGATAGATTTCCCGAGCTTCTTGAGATACTCACAAAAAGCCTTTTTTGAAAAGGTTTATATTAGTTTAAGGAGGTTAAGGGAATGAAATCGTGGAGTTATTACATACAGCTTGCAGGTGTGAACGAGAAAGGAGAGGTTTTAAAGGAGGAAGCCCTATACGTTGTTGCAACGCCTCAGAACAAGGAGCTATTCAGAGATATCAAATACAACTGTTTTTCGGAGCATTACATACCGGAAGAGAACGCCATAAAACACGGGCAGGCTTATGCGGTGGGCGTTGACTTTGAAATAAAGAACATGAAAGATTACGGACTTGAATTCTTCAACGAAGACGATGAGCTATACATCTTCAGGGAAGGAATATCCATGAAGGAAGGGCTTAAAAGTGTTCTTAAAATACTTATGAATAGGTTAAGGGAGCAGGGTTACGGGAAGGACTTTGAAGTGATAAGGGATATTGGCTCTCCTTCCGAGGACTTCATGAGGGAATGCCTCCTTGAGGTTATAAAGGGTCAATGAGAATAAAAGCCCTTTATATAACGAACACGGGAAGGGTTAGACCCACCAACGAGGATGCCCTTCTCGTTGACGAGAAGGTGTTCGGTGAGACATCCTTTGATACCCTGAAGTATGAAGAGTTTGAGTTAAAGGATGTTCTTCCTTTTGCGGTTGCGGACGGACTCGGCGGACACTCCTGTGGGGAAAAGGCAAGTAAGTTAACCTTTGAGTTTTTAAAAGAAAGTGTTCCCAAAGAACTTAAAGACATAAAAGATATCATCCTGAAAGTTAAAGGGAAACTTGACGAGTTTATAGAGAACGACCACGAGTTTTGTTACGGGATGGGAACCGCCCTTGCGGGCGTGTACCTTTTTCCCGCTAAAGTTTACGTATTTAACGTCGGAGACTGTAGGGTATACAGGTTCAGAGAAGGAAAACTTGAACTTCTTACCGAGGACCATACATATATTTTCAGGCTTTATAAGGAGGGAAAGTTAACGTACGATGAACTAAGACTTCACCCAGAAAGAAACCTGCTTGAGACCGCGGTAATGGGAGGTTATTCGGATATGCCGGAGGTATTCGTAAGGGAAACCGAAATAAGGGATGGAGATAACTTTCTTATATGCTCCGACGGCTTGTGGGAAGCACTCTCTTATAACGAAAAGGTTTCCTGTATGAAAAAGGAAAGTATTAAAGAGAGAGGGAAGTGCCTCTACTCCTTAGCACTTGAAAACAGCAAGGATAACATAAGTTTTATTCTCTTAGAAGTAGGTTAAGAACTATAGGAGCAATTAACGTAGTTATAGCCACTACGAATACAATAACCGCATACTCAACCTCGTTAATTGCGTGAAAGCTTCTTCCGAACTCCGCAAATATGAGACCTACCTCACCCCGAGGAAGCATAGAGAAACCTATGCTCGCCTTTTCCTTTAAACTTCCCGGGACTACGAAACCTGCGAGAACCTTTCCCAATATAGCTACCAGTATAAGTGTACCCGAGAAGGTCCAAAACTCAAGGGATGAGAAATCTATCGCCTTCAGGTTAAGGGCAAGGCCAACAGATACGAAGAAAATAGGAGCTAAAACCCATACGAGGGGCTTTATAGACTCTTCAACTTTTATAATCATCCCTTCCTCAAGCTTTAGAGCTGCAGCGAAGGGAATTACAAATCTCCTTGATAAGGCAAGTCCCGCGGTAAAGGAACCGAGAATAGAAGGGGAACCGAATTTATGAGCTGAGTAAGCGGCAAGGAGTATTAAAGCCATAACCGAAGCGGGGATTATATCCGTATCCTGAGCTTTCTTCGCTACAAAGGAAAGTAACTTTGCAACGATATTTGCAACGAAAGGAGCTACAACGAAGAATATCGCTATGTGAATTACCAGGTTAACCGTTGTATCAAGATGAACGACTTTCGTCTTTGCAAACTCGTAAAGGGCTGCAAGGATTATAACTCCCATTATATCGTCAAGAACTGCTGCACCAAGAACTATCTGTGCAAACCTTTCTTTGTGTTTACCGAGGTCGGTTAAAACCCTTACGGTTATGCCTATACTCGTAGCGGTAAGAGCTCCTCCCATAAAAAGGGAGGCAACCAGGTCAAGACCGAAAAGGTAGTAAGATACAACAAAACCGCCTATAAAGGGCAGGGCTGCTCCCACTGTTGCAACGAGGGAGGCCCAAACCCCCACTTTCATAAGCATATGAATGTCCGCTTCAAGACCGACCTCAAAGAGGAGAAGGATAACACCGAGTTCTGCAAGAACCTTTATAGCTTCAGACAGGGGAATTAAGCCGAGTAAACTCTGTCCGAGTATGATGCCCGCGGTAACCTCACCGAGGACAGGAGGAATTCCAATCCTTTTGAATATCGTTCCGAAAAGCTTTGCGGAAAACAGAAGTATAGCAAGGTGTAAAAATAAGGTATGTATGTCTATTCCAACCCCACTTCCCTCAACAGGTGCAGCAGCCATAGAAGTATTGTATCACTTTTCTATCTTACAATCTCCGAAGGCTTTTACGTAATATCTTCCCCCCAGTCTTCCTATTGGTCTGTAGGTTTCATAATCAACCGAAAAACCCTCCGTAATAATATTGTCATTTACCTTTATGAGGAGAACCTCTCCGAATATAACGTGCATATCGTAAACGGGAACGTATTTAAAGAGCTTACACTCAAATGAAACTTTAGCCTCCTTTATCCTGGGAGCTCTAACGGTTTTGGAAGGTTCGGCTGTAAGTCCGGCCTTTTCAAACTCGTTAACTTCGGAGGGAAACTCTTCACTCGTTATGAGCATCTTCCGGAATAGCTCCTCACTTACGGTGTTTACAACGAACTCCTTAGTTTCAAGGATATTTTTCACGGTATCCTTTAAGGTTCCATCGTCTCTGTTGCTCACAGAAATCATAAGGACGGGAGGTGCATCGTTTACCGCGTTAAAGAAGCTGAAAGGAGCTATATTCGGAATGCCTTCCCTGCTTACCGTTGAAACCCACCCTATGGGTCTTGGGACCACAAGTCCAAGTATGAGTTTGTAAAGTGTGTCCTCGTCGGTGTTCTTAACCAGAAGCTCCATGCGGAAAAATTATAATTAAATCAAGGAGGAAGTTATGAAAAGAATAAGAGTGATAATTCTGCCCAAAGAGGGACTCCTTGACCCCCAGGGTAGAGCTGTTGAGGAGATGTTAAAGGAAAACGGCTTTGAAGTATCCGACGTTAAGGTGGGGAAAGTCGTTGAGATAAACATTCCCGAGAATACGGACCTCAAAAAGCTCGTTGAGAAGTATCTCATAAATCCTCTTATAGAGGACTACGAGATAGAGGAGCTTTCAGTAAAGGAATAAAAAATGCGGGATAACCTCCTTGACGGTACCTTTGTTGTCGTAGACCTTGAAACCACGGGTTTTAATGTTGAGGTTGCTGACATAATAGACATAGCAGCCGTAAGGGTTGAAGGGGGCATAATCACCGAAACGTTTTCATCACTCGTTTATCCCGGATACTTCATTCCGGAAAGGATTAAGGAGCTTACCGGCATAACAAACGCTATGCTCGTGGGACAACCCACCATTGATAAGGTTCTTCCCGATTTCCTTGATTTTGTTAAAGACAGCATAGTTGTAGGACATTTCATAGAGCAGGATATGAAGTTTATAAACAAGTATACCCGCTCCCTTTTAAACAGGAGGTTTAACAATCCTACCCTTTGTACCTTAAAGCTTGCCAGGAAGCTATACCCGGGTCTTGAGAGGTATTCCCTTAAAGCTCTTGCCGAAAATCTCGGACTTGAAACGAACGGCGTTCACAGAGCACTTAAAGATGCAACCCTTACCGCCGAGGTCTTTATAAGGATGCTTGAGGAGCTTTGGAACAACTACGGCATAGGGGATTACTACTCCCTGAAGAGGCTGGAAAAAGGAAGATTTTAGCTTATAATAAAGTTTTATTGAGAAGGAGGGGTGGCCGAGAGGCCGAAGGCGGCCGCTTGCTAAGCGGCAGAGGGGCTAAAACCCCTCCGAGGGTTCGAATCCCTCCCCCTCCGCCAGAACTCAACTGTATTTCTCATCACTTCTAACTTTCACAATGGTGTGGACGTTACCCCTCGGATGGAAGTCCCCTATAACTTCAAGGAATCTCGGCTTCAAAAGTTCGTAAAGGGCTTTATAAATCTCGTTCGTTGCAGCCTCGTGGGATATGTATCTGTTTCTAAACTTGTTTAGCCATAACTTTAAGGATTTCAGCTCAACTATATACTTATCGGGAATATACCGTATCTTAATGGTTGCAAAGTCGGGATAACCCGAACGGGGACAGAGGCATGTAAACTCGGGAAAGGTTATCTCTATCATATAGTCCCTCTCCGGAGAAGGATTAGGCCACGCTTCAAGCTCTGCCCTTTCAATCTCAATCTCTCCATACTTCTTTTCCTTTACCTCACTCATAGAGTATTAAAATAGTGTTTGAAAATGATAGGGAAGGGGGTAATCTTTAAAATTGATGAATGACCTTAACTTCCTTGAGGAGATGCTCTTTAAAAGCGTTCTAAGGGAAATAGAGGAGAGGTATGAGGATGTTATAACAATATACAGATACGATTACGAAATAAGGGGAATTGCGGAAAAGCTAATGAGACTTGCACGGATAGTTGAAGAGGTTTTCAAGGAAATACCGAACCCCGAAAAGAAGCTTGACCAAAACTCTTACACGACCCTTTACAACATACTCAAGGATATTAGTTCAATTCTTTACGACCTATCTATTGCGACAAACGAACAGATAAGTTACGTTCTTCTACAAGCTTATAGGAAGCTTGACAACATAGATAGCCTTATAAGTAAACTAAGGTAAATGTTCAGGGATAGGGAAGAAGCGGGAGAGCTTCTCGCAGAAGCTTTAGCAGAACACGTAGACAGGAGCAAGAACCCAATAATCCTCGCCATACCCAGAGGCGGTATTCCCGTTGCCTACAAGGTGGCAAAAAAACTAAGAATTCCCTTCTCGGTTATAGTCGTTAGAAAACTGGGACTTCCGTGGAACGAGGAGGCAGGCTTCGGAGCTATAGACCCTGACGGGACTCCCTACTACGACAGGAACGTTCTTTCCTACCTATCCGAAGAAGAGATAAGAAGCGTAATAGAAAAGGAACTAAAGGAACTGAGGGAAAGGGAGAAAAAGTTTGTTCCCAAAGGATATCCTAACCTTGAAGGAAGGCAGGTGATAATAATTGACGACGGTGTTGCGACAGGATACACCACAATAGCTGCAGCGGGATACGCAAAGAAGAAGGGAGCCTCCGAAGTGATAATAGCGGTTCCCGTATGTCCTTCGGACGTTGAAACGAGACTTCTTAAATACGCGGACAGTGTCGTTTGTTATTACCCCGTGGATACACCGAGCTTTGCGGTAGGTATGTTTTACCGGGATTTCCACCAACTTTCCGACGAAGAGACAAAGGAGTATTTAAGGAAAGCGGAAGAAGAAGAACTTTTGGAGCCTAAATTTACTTCTTCGGTCTGAAAGCCTTTATCTTTGAGGGGTCGGTGTCTATGTAAGCTCCGCCTATGAGGTCTATGCAGTAGGGAATTGCGGGCATTACCGCATCAAGACACACCTTTATAGATTGGGGCTTTCCCGGCAAGTTCACTATTAAGCAACTCCCCCTTATTCCTGCTGTTTGCCTTGAGAGTATGGCGGTAGGAACCTGCTTTAGTGATACCTGTCTCATTAGCTCTCCAAATCCCGGAAGCATCTTTTCACAAACAGCTTCGGTCGCCTCAGGGGTTACGTCCCTCGGAGCGGGCCCCGTTCCTCCCGTGGTGAGTATTAAGCTACAACCCTTTTGGTCCGCAAGCTCAATTAGAGTTTTCTCTATAAGCTCCCTCTCGTCGGGAATAACACGATACTCTATCTCAAAGGGTGTAATTATTACGTCTTTTAAGTAGTCTATAATAGCCTTCCCGCTTATATCCTCGTAAATACCCTTACTCGCCCTGTCGGAAACCGTTACAACTCCTATAACAGCCTTCTTTTCCGCCATAAAACTAAATTCTAAGACTTTAGTTTAAAATAGTGGTATGAGGGATATTGTTTTCATAGAAAGGGACCCTTACGCTCCTATCAGACATTGCTATACCGTCTCAAAGATACTCTATCAGGGAAAGAGTCCCTATCAGGAAATACAGGTAATAGAGAGTCCCGAGTTCGGAAGAATGCTCATCCTGGACGGAGTTGTTCAGCTTGACGAAAAGTATGAGTTCTTATATCACGAGTATCTGGCTCACGTTCCCTTACACGCCCATCCCAATCCGAGAAACGTTTTAATAATAGGAGGGGGAGATGGCGGAACACTTAGAGAGGTGTTAAAACACGATGTTGTTGAAAGAGCGGTTCTCGTTGATATAGATAAAGAAGTAATAGAAGTGTCTAAAAAATACCTTCCTACGCTTTCTGTCGGTTTCAACGACCCGAGGGCTATAGTTGTAAACGAGGACGGATACAGGTATATACAGGACTACGAAAACGAGTTTGACGTGATAATTGTTGATTCAACAGACCCGGTAGGATTTGCCCATGTTCTCACGACGGAGGACTTCTTCAGGTATGTATACAAAGCCCTTAAGGAAGACGGTATATTCGTTGCTCAAACAGAGTCTATACATTACCACCTTGATATGGTGAGAACAATTCAACAAAGGTTAAAAAAGGTCTTTCCTATAGTTGACCTTTATACCTCTGTCATTCCCATATACGCGGGATACTGGTGGACTTTCTCCATAGCGTCAAAGAAATACCCGGTTCGTTCTCCTGCAAGGGAGGTAAAGGTTGAGACGAAGATATACGATGCGGATATGCACGAATACGCATTTCTCCCCGAAAGCTTTTACAACAAACTTGTAAACGGTGAGTATAAGTATTAAAATAAAATTTTTAGCCTCGTTTCCCTGCTGTGCGGGGAGACCCTAAAAGGTCCAGGAGGTGTGAGGATGCCGAGAACAAGGCACTACAAAACTTTAAGGTATTACGAAACCGTATTCGCACTAAAACCGACCCTTTCAGAGGAAGAGGTGAAGAAAAAGTTTGAACAAGTTAAGGAGTTCATAAAACAAAAGGGCGGTGAACTTCTTTACGAAGAAGACTGGGGAATGAAAACCCTTGCATACCCCATTCAGAAGTTTAACAACGCGAGGTACTTCCTCCTACAGTTTAAGACGGAAAACCCTCAACTTCCGAACGAGCTTGACTTCCAACTTAAAATTGACGAGGACGTTATAAGGTGGTTAAATTTCCAGATTAAGGAGAGTGAAGTAAGAGGAAATGCTAAATAAGGTTTTAATTATAGGAAGACTTACGGGAGACCCGGTTCTAACCTACCTACCGAGCGGAACACCTGTTGTTGAGTTCACGATTGCCTACAACAGGAGGTTTAAAGTAAACGAGGATTGGAGAGAAGAGACCCATTACTTTGACGTTAAAGCTTATGGAAAGTCCGCGGAAGACTTCACAACCAGGCTATCAAGGGGATACCTCGTTCTCGTTGAGGGAAGGCTTGTTCAGGAAAAGTGGGAAAGGGAAGGAAAGAAGTTCTCAAAGATTAGAATCATGGCCGAAAGTGTAAAGATTATAAGCAAACCGAAAGGTGCGGAAGAAGCGGTTTCCGAAGAGGAGGAAACCACTAAAAGTATAGAAGAGGAAATAAAGAAAACCATCAGTGAAGAAGAAACTCCTTTTGATGAGGAGGATGAAATTCCCTTTTAACATGGAGGTGAGAAAATGGTTGTAAGGGCTGCTAAAAAGAAGGTTTGTATTTACTGTGAGGAAAAGAGAGAACCCGATTATAAGAACTACGAGGAGCTGAGAAACTTTATGACCGAGAGAGGAAGGATAAAGGGAAGGAAACAAACGGGACTATGTGCTAAGCACCAAAGAAGGCTTGCGGTTCAGATAAAGAGAGCAAGACAGCTCGGGCTTCTTCCCTACGTAGTCTACTAACTTGCCTTTCCTCTCCTTTTGCCTTAAATTAACTCCGTAGGAGGGTGATATGCATTTCCCTTTACCTTGGCAGTTGATACTAATACTTCTTGTTATACTGGTTCTCTTTGGAGCTAACAAGCTTCCGGAGGTGGGAAGGGGACTCGGAGAAGGTATAAGAAACTTTAAGAAGGCACTTTCGGGAGAAGAGGAGAAGGAAAAGGAAGTTAAGAAGGAGGAAGGGTAGATGCTTCCGGGCGGTATATCTATGACCGAATTGATAGTTATTCTTGCGGTAATACTTCTCCTCTTTGGAGCGGGAAGACTTCCCGAAGCCGGAAGAGCCCTCGGAGAGGGAATAAGGAACTTTAAGAAAGCGCTCGCCGGGGAGACTGAAAACGTTAAAGAGGTAAAAGCGGAAGACCTGAAGGAAGAGGAAAAGGAAAAGAAAGAAGAAAAACAGGAAGTTAAAGCTTAAGAACCTCTTACGAGCTCAGCTACTTTCTCTATCACCCTCTGTAGGTTCTTTGTTCTTAACACCTCACTGAACGGGGAAATGTCTATAACAAACTCGTTTCCCTTTTTCTTAAGCTGTATAAAAAACTTCTGGTAGTAACCCTTTTCCGAAAGAAGAGACTCAATGAGGTAACTTCCCTCCCTTTCCCAGAGCTTAAAAGTTTTGAAGTAAACCTCCTCACCCAGCTTAAACTCCCTGTTCTCAATAAATTCAGCCTTTAACTCTTTGGCTTCAACTTTTACGGGAAACAACTCCCTTACCTCCTCAACAGTAGGGTGCGGGACTTCTTTAGGCTCTCTTAGTTTCCTTAAATTAAGTCTGTAAAGAGTTCTACCCATGGAAAGCCACTTTTCCTCATACTTTGTTAGCGGTTCTTTTACGTCAAGTATGCCCTCCTTTATCTCAAAACATTCCAGAAGCTTAGCTGTCTCTACTGTGAACTCTATAAACTCCTTGTTGTCGGAACGTATTCTTATCTCCCCTCCCGTTCTCAGTCTTCTTGCAAACATATAAAGTCTTTCGGGAGTTGTTAACCTTCTTTTGTGGTGTCTTTTCTTAAACCAGGGGTCCGGATAGTTCATGTAAATATTCTCAACCTGTTCGTCTTCAAAAAGGAGAAAGAAACCCCAGTAAGCGTCTATACGGGTGCAGTAAACGTTCTTTAGTTTTTCCTTCTCTACCCTCTTTAGTAGCTTTTCAACGGATATTTGTGAGAGCTCTATACCGAAGTAGTTTTTTTTCGGTCTTTCCTTTGCGAGTTTAACGATAAAGTCCCCCCTTCCGAAACCTATCTCAACCTCAAGGTTGTAAATCTTAAGGGGTTTTTCAACCCTCTTGTAGTTAATGTAGCAGAGCATATTAGTTTAG
>NZ_JBSLZM010000073.1:0-52313 GCF_056494385.1 Aquifex sp.
AGAAGGTGAAGAACATAAATAGAGATATAGCACTCAAGGTAGCAAGGGAGATAAGCGAGATAGCTAAGTAATTTTCAGAAAGAGGAGAGACTGTAGTAGTATTTGAGAAGCTAAAAGGTTTAAGAGGGAATAAGAGGAGGAGTAAGAGATTAAATAGGAGGATAAATTTCTGGATGAGGAGGAAGATTCAAGAAAGGGTAAAGGAGATAAGTGAAGAGGAAGGATTTGGTATAGATTTTGTGTATCCGAATTATCCGTCAAGGAGATGTAACAGATGTAGGGGAGAGGAAAAGAGGTTCTCTCCCTTGGGTTCAAAAGCGTTATTTTATTGCAAGGGATGTGGGTATATAGTGAATGGGGATGTGAATGCGGTATTTAATCAACACTTTCTATACCTGTCCCATCTCCCAAAAGGAGGCGAGTGATCCCGCTCTGTGGTGTGGGTTGGGAGTTCGCTGAAAAGTCCCTTTGAAGAGGGACATGGGTCTTGGCGGAGTATCCCTAAAGCAACAACTACCTATTGAGATACTGAGAACCATTCACTCCTTCGACCCTTGTCTTGCCTGTGCTGTCCACCTTTATGGAGATGAAGAGATGAGCGTAAAGGTCCTTTAAAGCTCCTCAAACTTTAACCTTTTTTGCTCTCCCGTTTCCATATCCTTTATGGTTATCTCTCCTTTTGATGCTTCGTCTTCTCCTACTATCACCGCATACTTAACACCAAGTTTATTTGCAAACTCAAGCTGCTTTTTTAATCCTCCCTTCCTGTAAGAGAACTCAACAATCTTTCCTTTACTCCTCAATCTATCTGCAACCTTAAGTGCGTAAGCGTGAACGTTCCCGAAGGGAATGACGAAGTATATCTCCTCTTTTTCTTCTTCGTCCGGAAGTAGAAGCATAAGCCTTTCAACACCAAGGGCAAAACCGAGAGCGGGTGTTGGAGGGCCTCCGAGTTCTTCAACGAGGTAATCGTATCTACCCCCCGCTATAAGAGTAAGTCCTAGGCTGTCGGAAACCGCTTCAAAAACCGTCCTCGTGTAGTAATCAAGTCCCCTGACGAGGTTGTAATTTTCCCTGAAGGGGATATTCAAGGCTTTAAGGTATTCCTTTAAGCTCTCGTAGTGATGCCTACACTCATCACATAAAAAGTCAATCATCTTCGGAGATTCCTTTACCGCTTCCTTACACGTCTCCACCTTACAGTCAAGAACTCTCAGAGGATTTCTCTCCATCCTGTTTATACAATCGGTGCACAGCTCTTCTCTAACACCTCTAAGGTAGTTAAGGAGTGCCTCTCTGTAGGCTTCTCTATCTTTCTTACAACCAAGGGAGTTTATCTCTATAACAACGTCCTTTATGTTAAGGGCGTTAAGTATGTCGTAAGTAATCTTTATTATCTCCGCGTCTGCGTAAGGTTCTGCAACACCGAAAACCTCGGCACCAATCTGGTGAAACTGCCTATACCTTCCCGCCTGGGGCCTTTCGTATCTGAACATAGGCCCCTCGTAAAATAGCTTCACGTAAGGTCTTAAGGCGTAAAGCTTGTGCTGTATGAAAGCTCTTACGGTTCCCGCCGTTCCCTCGGGTCTGAGGGCTAACTTCCTCCCCTTCCTGTCCTCAAATACGAACATCTCCTTCTGAACTATGTCTGTAGTTTCTCCGACACTTCTCTGGAAGAGCTCAGCATACTCAACTACGGGAAGTATAATCTCTTCAAAGTTGTAAAGCTTTAGAATTCTCCTCGCCGTATTTGATACCTTTCTGAACTTTCCGGCTTCCTTGCCGAGTATATCGTGAAAACCCCTAACGCTCTGAACGGTCATAATATAAGTTATGATAGCCCTTATAACCTTTTTATTACTCCTGCTTTCCTTTACCTTTCCCAAGGTGTTCGTAGCTGAGTGGGAGGGTCCCATAACCCCAACCGCCGCGGGATACGTTGAGAGGTCCCTGAAAGAAGCTCAAGAAAAGGGAGGAAACCTATACGTTCTAATTCTAAATACGCCCGGAGGTCTGGTTGAGAGTATGAGAAAGATTGTTCAAGCTTTTAATACAGCTCCCCTTCCCGTGGTTGTTTTTGTATATCCTCCCGGGGCAAGGGCGGCATCTGCGGGAGCAATTATAACAATAGCCGCGGACATAGCGGCTATGGCTCCGGGAACTAACATAGGTGCAGCACACCCGGTTATAGCCGGTTCACGAGGCGATAAAAAGAACGATGTCATGTTAAAGAAAGCCCTTGAGGATATGCTCGCATTCGTGAGGGCAATAGCCGGAGAAAAGGGGAGGAACGTAAAAATAGTTGAAAGGATGGTAAAAGAAAGCCTCTCCCTTTCCGCAGAAGAAGCTCTAAAGAAAGATGTTATAGACCTAATAGCCCACAACTTAGGGGACCTCCTTGAAAAGATACACGGGAAAAGGGTGAGGAAACTCGGAAAGGTTTACGTGATAAAGACTAAGGGGGAGGAAGTTGTAAAGGTTGACCTTCTCCTTAGGGAGAAAATTTTGAAGATAATATCAAACCCGACGGTTGCCTATCTTCTCCTTATGATAGGTTTTTACGGTATTTTCTTTGAGCTTTATAACCCCGGGGCGGTTATCCCGGGTGTTGTGGGAGCTATATCCCTCCTTTTAGGTCTTTACGGCCTGAGTCTCATATCGGTTAACTGGCTTGCACTCCTTTTAATACTTCTCGGGATACTTTTCTTCGTTCTTGAGCTCATAACCCCTACCTTCGGGGCTTTAACGGTTGGAGGGATAATATCTCTCGTCCTTGGTTCTCTCTTTCTGATTGAAGAAAACTCACCCTACGGGGAGATACCCAAACAGTTGATTTTCGGCGTTTCCCTTTTCAGTGCGGTTTTCTTCCTAACCGTGGGATACCTCGGTATAAAGGCCCAAAAGAGAAAGAAGATAACGGGAATGGAGGCGATGATAGGTGAAGAGGGGGAGGCGATTACGGAGTTTAAGAAGGGAAAGGGAAAGGTCTTCATCCGCGGAGAGATTTGGGACGCATACTCAAAGGAGAATATAAAGAAGGGAGATAGGGTAAAGGTTGTGAGCGTTAAAGGCTTAAGGTTAGTAGTTGAGAAGGTAAGGGAAGATGGGGAAACTGGTGGAACTCAAGAACCTTAAAAAGGTATACGAGAACGGAACAGTAGCCCTGAGGGGTGTAAACCTGGAAGTAAACGAAGGTGAGTTTTTGGGAGTTATGGGCCCTTCCGGTTCGGGAAAAAGCACGCTCCTTCACATAATAGGGGGTCTTGATAAACCTTCGGAAGGTGAAGTAAAGGTTTTCGGAAAGGATATATCTTCAATGAGTGAGGACGAGCTTTCGGAGCTAAGAAGAAGGAAGATGGCCTACATATTCCAGTTTTACTATCTCCTTGAGGACTTCACGGTCCTTGAAAACCTAACGATTATTGGAGAGCTTTTAGGCGTCAAAGACCCCAAGAAAAAGGCCATGGAGATACTATCCTTTCTCAGACTTTCCCACAGAATACATCATAAACCCTACCAGCTATCAGGCGGGGAACAGCAAAGGGTTGCGATAGGAAGGGCGTTAATGGTGGACCCTCTTTTAATCCTTGCGGACGAACCTACAGGGAACGTTGACAGCAAAGAGGGAGAAAAGATTTTCAATCTCTTCAAGGAGATGAACAAGAAAGGTATAACCTTTATCGTTGCTACACACAACGAGGAACTGAAGCGTTTCTTTTCAAGAATTGTTTACCTAAAAGACGGGCAAATCACTCAAGAAGAATGAGTTCTACATTTCCCCTTCTGTAAACCTTCACTTTTATCTCGTATTCCTTTAACTCCTTTTCTTCAATACTTACACCCTCGTTCATCCCGAGCTTTACAGCCATATCAAGGTATGTGAAGTCTTTCCAGTTTTCTTTTACCCTGTCAACAGTTCTTATTCCCTGGGAAAGTAAGGAAAATACAACAGAAAGGGTTAAACCTATAAGCATTAAGGCTATAACCGTTTCAAGGAGAGTAAATCCCCTCATAAATCCCAGACGCTTATGTCGTCGTCCGTTCCCTCAACGCCGTCAGGCCCTACCGATTTAAGTTCGTAGGGCTTCGAACCTGCAGGTGATACGTAAATGAAGTCGTTTCCCCATGCGTCTTTTGGCACTTTTTCCATATACTGTTTCCAGTTTTTGGGTTCAGGGGGCGTTGTAGGCTTCTCCACAAGAGCCTTAAGACCTTGTTCCGTAGTCGGATAAAAACCGTTGTCAAGCTTAAACTGTTCAAGGGCGTTTTTTATAGCCTTTAGTTGAAGCTTTGTTGCCTTTATCCTTGCTTCATCAACACGAGAGGTTAACTTAGGGACAATTAGAGCAGCAAGAAGCCCCAGAATTATTAAGACAACGAGAACCTCTATAAGTGTAAACCCTCTTCTCATCACACCATCCTTAGAAGTCTTTTTATAGCTTGTTCTACCATCTCCTCTGTAGGTATAAAGTCGTGCCTGTCAAGTTCCATCGTATCCCTGAAGTAGAGTATAGCGGGAAAGTTGAATATACCGAAGTCCTCAAAGGAGGTGTTCTTCGCAACGTCAAGGTAAAAGAAGTCAACTTTATCCCCGTAAAGTTTCTGGAACTTCTCAAGTATTGGTTTTATCTGTTCATTTGCCGGGTTGCCGGGGTCCGTGAAGACAACAACGGAAGGTTTAGGATTCATCATAACAGCTTTGTAAAAGTCTTTATCGGTAACCTCTTTAAATCCTTCAAACATTTTCAACCTCCTTCACTTTCGTCTTCGTCGTCTTCTTCAAACTCTATGAAGTAGCCGTAATAGCCCCGTGCATTTAAAGCAGTAGCTTTAAGACTGTTCAGGTAGGATATTATATCTTCATAACTCCTTATAAGGTTAACTACCTTTCTAAAATCCCTTTTACTTAGTTTATTTTTTCTCAAGATATTTCTCAGGGCTATTAAGGTTAAGTTAGCCCTGTTAAACTTCTCCTGCCACTCCCTCCAGAACTCCTTTGAGTTTAGGGGTGCTTTTACATCGTAATACTCAAGGTTAGAAATCTCTTTGAGAAGCTCAAGTTCTATATTTTTAAAAGTTTTCTTCATAAGTAATTATTCTGTTTCTTTAAGGAAAAAAAGTAAAGGGGGCGCTAAGCCCCGACCTTTTGAAGTTTTTTCCTATACTTTTCCCACTCCTCGGGGAACTTCTCAATTGTCTGCCTTATGAGCCTTCCTGCAACCGCTCCGAGCCCGCATATTGACGTCGGTTGTATATTTCTGTTTACGAAATCAAAGCCTTCCCAATCCTTTTCGTCCGCTTCTCCCTTGTAAATCTTTTCAAGAAGGTTAGCCTGTTCGTAGCAACCAACCCTGCAGGGTGTGCATTGACCGCAGGTTTCGTGCTCGTAAAACTCCGCAATCTTTAAGGCAGCCTCAACTATATCGTCATCTTCCGTGAGGACTATAACCGTTCCCGTTCCACCGAATCCCAGAGGTGAGTAGTCCATCGGAATATCAAGCTCTTCGTGGGAGAAGCAGTCAAGGGCTCCGGAAAAGACAGCTTTCACCTTCTTGTTTCCGAGTGTTCCCACCGCATACTTGAATATAACTTCTCTGAGTGTCGTATTCATTGGAAGTTCGTAAACACCGGGTTTTTTCACCTTACCGCTTACGGGGAAAAGCTTAGGACCGGCGTAATCGCTCGGGCCTATATACCTATACTCCTCCCAACCCATTGAGATTATGTAGGGGATATTTGCTATTGTTTCAACGTTGTTAACGACGGTCGGTTTACCCCACAGTCCCTTCTGGACCGGATAAGGGGGTTTTAGTCTCGGATGTCCCCTCTTCCCTTCAAGGCTTTCTATAAGCGCTGTTTCCTCACCGCAGATGTAGGCTCCCGCACCCCTTGCCACGTATATCTCAAGGTCAAAGCCTGAACCAAGTATGTTTTTCCCGAGAAGTCCCTTCTTCTTAGCCTCCTCTATGGCATCCCTCAGGATGTAATACCCTGCGGGATACTCACCCCTTATGTATATGTAAGCCTCGTTAGCACCTATCGCGTAAGAAGATATTATTATCCCCTCTATCAGAAGGTGAGGGTCTCTCTCTATGATAATCCTATCTTTGAATGTTCCGGGTTCTGACTCGTCTGCGTTGCAGATAAAGTATCTGGGTCCAGGATTCTGAACCGCGAACTTCCACTTCTTACCGGTCGGGAAACCTGCTCCACCTCTTCCCCTTAACGTGCTTTTATCAACCCAGTCTATTATCTCCTCGGGGGACATGTTAAGAGCTTTCTCAAGAGCCTGGTATCCCCCGTCCCTTATGTATTCGTCTATTGTATGGACACGGGGCTTTTTAGCCCTCTTTAAAAGCATATTTAAGGTTGTCTCCGCGTAAATCCTAGGTATAGCGGGATAGGACCTCATTTAACTGCACCTCACTTTCAAATTTATACTCGTCCTCGTTTATCATAAACACGGGCGCTTCGGAGCACGCACCGAGACACTGAACGGGAACAATCTTAAACTTACCGTCAGGTGTAGTCTCACCCGGTTTTATACCGAGTATCTTCTCAAGGGCCTCAAGGAGCTTGTTTTTACCCATAAGGTGGCAGACTATACTTACACATACCCTAATTCTGTATTTCGCCTTATCCTCCCTGTCAAACATATCGTAAAAGGCAACAACACCCTCAACGTGGTTAAGGGGAAGTTCAAGCATATCCGCAAGGGACTTTAGACTTTCGGGAGGTATGTATCCGTAGTAGTCCTGTATCTCGTGGAGGCAGAGGAGTATAGCCTGCTGTTTCTTTGGAAAGTAGTTTATGTGTTCCTCAAGCTTCTTCTTAAGCTCCTCGGGAAACTCAAACTCCGTTTTAAACATAGATATAAATTTTAAAAACTTTAAAGGAATACAACCATGTTATCTCGGTGTATCACCTCGTCCTTCGTAGTCTTAAGTAGCTCCCTAACTTCCTTAGTTTTTAACCCCTTAATCCTTTCAAGCTCCTGAGAGGAGAAATTCACCTTTCCCTTTCCGACAATTAAACCTTCTTCGTTAGCAACGCTCACAATGTCCCCACGTCCGAAAACTCCCTCAACTCTCTTTATACCCGCAGGAAGTAGACTCTTCCCTTCTTTTAAAGCCTTTACCGCTCCGCGGTCTATCACTATTACACCCTTTGGTTCCTCAAGCGTGGCTATCACCTTGAGTGCATTCCTCAGCTTCCTTTTTGAAGGTTTAAAGAGTGTTCCCTTAGTCCTGAAATTCACTAAATCCTCAAGGGAGTCCTCCTTTCCCGTTATTATTACGGGAATGTTCAAGGTGGTTGCAAGTCTTGTGGCTTCCAGCTTGCTTCTCATGCCTCCCGTTCCGAAGCTCGTTCCCGTTCCCTTCACGTATTTGAAAGCCTCCTCAACACTTTCAACAACGGGTATAACTTTGTCCTCGTGATCCCTGAGTCCGCCCGCACTTGAGAATATGACGAGAAGGTTTGCACCAATCGTAAAGGAGACGTATACCGCAAGAAAATCGTTATCACCGAATATTAGCTCACTTACCGCCACCGCGTCGTTCTCGTTAATAACGGGAATAATTCCCATCTCAAGGAGCCTATTTAGGGTGTTCTTTGCGTTCGTAAATCTGTCCTTATTCTTTGCAGAGAAAACGTCCTTTGTAAGTAAAACCTGCCCCACCATTAGCCCGTAGTTTGAGAAAACGGTATCGTAAAGATGCATAAGGTATGCCTGACCGACGGCGGAAAGTGCTTGTTTCGTTATTAAATCCCTTGGCCTTTCCTTTATGCCCAGCTTCTTAGCTCCCGAGAGAACAGCACCGGAAGACACTATTAAAAACTCGTACCCTCTACCTTTTAGTCTTTTTATTTCCTCCGTTAGTTTTGAAAGAAACCTGAGGTCTATGTCCCCTTCTGGTGTCTCAAGAAGGTTAGAACCTATCTTTAAAACGATTCTCATTCCTTAGAGATTTTAAATGCACTTCCAGCTTATAGGCCTTATAAGTAAGTCTTATAATACCTTAAGGAAGTGTGTCATCTACATCTCGGGTGAAGTATTTATTCTTAAAAGAAGTTAAGGAGGGAACTTCTATGGAAATCGGCGGAAGTTTTTACGAAAAGAAGTATTACAGCACTTGTTATATGTGTGCTTGTCGTTGCGGTATAGAAGTTTACGTAAGAAACGGTAGAGTTACTTACATAAAGGGTAACGATGACCACCCCTTAAATAAAGGTGTTCTTTGCGCTAAGGGTTCCTCGGGAATAATGAAAGAGTATTCACCCGCAAGGTTAAGGAAACCCCTACTCAGGGTAGGACCAAGGGGTTCGGGCCAGTTTAAGGAAATAGAGTGGGATGAAGCCCTTGAGATAGCAGCAAAGTGGATAAGGGAAGCTGCACAGAAAAACCCCGCAAAGGTAGCATTCTTCACGGGAAGGGACCAGATGCAGGCTATAAACAGCTGGTTTGCAGGGCAGATAGGAACGATAAACTGGGCTGCTCATGGTGGATTCTGTTCCGTTAACGTTGCAGCTGCAGGACTTATGTCCGTTGGATACTCTTTCTGGGAGTTCGGAGACCCGGACTTTGAACACACCAAATACTTTATGATGATAGGTGTTGCGGAAGACCACTCCTCCAACCCCTTTAAGCTCGGTATACAGGAACTCAAGAGAAGGGGAGGAAAGTTTGTATTCGTTAACCCCGTAAGGTGGAGCTACGGAGCGATAGCGGACGAATGGGTTCCCATTAAGCCGGGAACGGACGGAGCTTTTATCTTAGGTCTTGCTCACGTCCTGTTTAAGTACAACCTCATAGACTGGGAGTTCCTAAAAGAGTATACAAACGCTCCATGGCTTGTAATTCAGGCACCAGGAACACCAAAGGACGGACTCTTTTACAGAAATGAGGAAGGGAAACCTATGGTATTTGACAAGAAATCAAACAGCTTCAAGCCTGCGGACCGCATAGTTCCCGACAACCTTGACCCGGCGTTCATAGGTGAGTTTGAGACACCCGAAGGATACAAGGTAAGACCGGCTTTTGATATATTCGCAGAGAGAATTGTCAAGGACTACACCCCCGAGAAGGTATCAAAGATTACCGGCATACCTGCGGAAACGATAGAAAGGATAGCGAAGGAGCTCGGAGTTACCGCCCTATACGACCCCATAGAACTCCCGATAGAGTGGACCGACGTATGGGGAAGGAAGCACAAAACTATGAAGGGAAGGCCGGTTTCCTTCCACATAATGAGAGGAATAGCTTCCCACTCAAACGGATACCAAACAGCAAGGGCGGTATTCGTCCTAATGATGCTTCTCGGTTGTATAGACAGGCCCGGTGGACACCTTGCAAAACCCCCTTACCCCAAACATATAGAAGACTTACCGAAACCTAAGCAGATAAAATCACTTGACGAGCTTGAGTTCGGAAAGCCTTACGGACCTCACCTCGGTATACCTCAAAGCCCTGACGACCTCTTAGTTGACGAGAACGGAAACCCCCTCAGGATAGACAGGGCTTACAGCTGGGAGTTCCCCATAGCTGCACACGGTCTTATACAGAACGTAATACCCGCAGCTTACGAGAGAAACCCCTACGACATAGAAGTTCTCATGATTTACATGGCAAACATGGCATGGAACTCCTCCCAGAATATCCCTTACATCTTGAAAGCTCTAACTGCTAAGGATGCAAGCGGAAACTACGTAATACCGAAGATAATAACTATAGACGCATTCTACAGCGAAATGGTGGCTTACTCGGACCTCGTTCTGCCGGACGCTACATATCTTGAACAGTGGTTTGCACTCTCACTTCTTGACAGACCGCCCTCCGTTGCCTCCGGACCAGTTGACGCTATAAGGCAACCAATAGTTGAGCCGAGGGACCTAAAAGGTGAGAAGCTTGACGTTCTTCCCTGGGGAGAGGTTATGGTAAGGCTCGGAACTAAGCTCGGGCTTCCCGGATTTGTAAACGAAGATGGAACACCCAAATACAAGGATTGGAAGGACTTCCTTATAAACTGGCAACCCCAACCCGGCATTGGAGCTCTTGCGGGGTGGAGAGGAAAGAACGGAGATAAACACTTTGTGGGAGAACCCAATCCCAACCAGCTTGAGATGTATGCAAAGAACAAGGGATTCTTCTACTATCCTCTTCCGGAGCACATGCGTTATTACAGGTACGCTAACAAGGACTACCTTGAATGGGCTAAAAGCGTTAAGTTCGTAAAGAGAACGGACCCCATAATTATGAACTTCTACGTTGAGACACTCCAAAAGTTCAGGCTGGCCGGTCAGGGTCTCTGGGAAGGAGAAAAACAACCTCCCAATGACCCGGTAATCAGGGAAAGACTTGCGAGATACTTTGACCCTCTACCCTTCTGGTATCCTCCCTTTGAGGAAGAAGTTAGCGGTAATGATTACCCCCTTTACGCCTTCACAAAAAGACCCCAGTGGATGTATCACTCATGGGACTCCCAAAACGTATGGCTCAGACAGATATCTACAAGAAACTACCTTTACATGAACCCCAAAACTGCTAAGAAGCTCGGTATAAAGCACCTTGATTGGGTATGGGTTGAGTCAAGGATAGGAAAGGTTAAGTGTCAGGTCTTCCTCACAGAGTGCACTGAACCGAACTCCGTATGGACATGGAACGCTATAGGTAAGATGATAGGAGCTTGGGGACTTAAACCCGAAGCGGAAGAAGGACACCAGGGATTCCTTCTTAACCACGTCATACCCCACTCCATAAGAATGGGCGGAAGGGAGTTCTACTACGGAGATCCCATAACGGGACACCTTGCGTGGTTTGATACAAAGGTAAGGGTTTACAAGGCGGAAGACCAAACGCCCGAGACATATCCCGAGTTTAAGGTTGAACCCCTTCCCTACATTAAGGAAAGGTGGGAAGAACTTTTAAGGTATAAACCTTAAGTAAGGAGGTAGAAATATGCCGCAGTATGCTCTCGTTATAGATTTGAACACCTGTGTTGGTTGTCATGCTTGTGCTACTAACTGTAAGGAGTGGAATACCCAGGCCGCTTTTGGTCCCTTATCCGATTACGACCCCTTCGGAGCACACCCCTCAGGAGTCTGGTACAACAGGATATTCACCTACGAGACTGGTGAGTTTCCCGAAACGCAGGTGTTCCACCTTCCTAAGTCCTGTCTCCATTGCCAAGACGCTCCGTGTGTTCCCGTATGCCCGACGGGTGCGAGCTACAAGAGGGAACAGGACGGTATAGTTCTCGTAAACTACGACGACTGTATAGGATGTAAGCTCTGTTCCTGGGCATGTCCCTACGGTTGCCGTGAGTTTGACGAAGCGGACAAGGTGATGAAAAAGTGCACCCTTTGTATAGACAGGATATACGATGAGACACTTCCTCCCGAACATAGACAACCTGCGTGTGTTCTTACATGTCCTGCAAAAGCCAGATTCTTTGGCGATATTGAGGACCCGAATAGCGAGGTATACAAACTTATAAAGGAGAGAAACGGTTTCGTTCTATTCCCGGATATGGGAACAAACCCCGCAAATCACTATCTACCCAGACAGGAAACGAAGATAAACCTTGAAGAGTTTGAAAAGCACATACTGAAACCTGATAATCCCCTCTTCCTTGAAGTTTTAAGAAGACATCACACATCCGCAGGCCAGAAAGCAACCGAGGAAAAACCCGAAGAAGCTTACGAACAATTACCATAAAAGGAGGTAAGAGATGCACCCGCCGATTTCCCTTATATTCTTCTTTTTAACCGCAGGCACTTCCATAGGGCTATTTATCTTCACCTACTTTATTGAGTTTCTTACCCTTTTCGGGAAGGGCCAAGGACTTCCCAAAGAAGTAGTCCTTATATCGGGTGTTATAAGCCTTATCCTTATAGGTATAGGTGCTATAGGTGCTTCCTTCCACCTGGGACACAAACTAAGGGCTTGGAAGGCGATAAAGAGGTTTAACACTTCTTGGCTCTCAAGGGAGGCCGTATTTAGCGGAGCTTACGGATTTACACTTCTCATATACCTTGTCCTAAAATACTTTGAGGTTTCTCCTTTCCTTGAACACACCTTTGGAATAATCACTTGGATTCTCGGAGTTCTAAGCGGTTTCTCAACAGCGATGATTTACGCAACAAACAAATTTGTCCTTGAATGGAACACGGGAATAACAGTTATTTACTATCTCTTAATGTATTTAATGCTGGGTTCTTCCGCATTTACGATACTATCCTACTTCTACAACCTACCTTATACGGGAACGTTCTTATTTTTAACCTTTCTATTTGTTCTTCTGGGATTCGGTTTCAGACTCGCCTTTAACATAAGGCAGTTTTACATCAGGCGTCCCACCCTTAACGAAGCCTTGAACCTTCCCCACAACAGACCCATAAGGGTTATAGACAAAGGTTCAACGACGGATAACTACTGCACAACCGAGTTCTACTACGCAAAAGGGAAACAGATGCTTCCCACTTTTATACCCCTCGCATACCTTTTTACCTTTATACTTCCCCTATTTCTGCTTATATACGTTTACATAACGGGAACCGTTAACATGTTCCTTCTTTCAACGATTTACCTATCCATACTCGTTGGAAGTGCAATAGAAAGATGGTGTTTCTTCGTTGAAGGAAATCACGTCCAGAACCTCTTTTACGGACTCTACCCTGAAGAGGGATATAAGCTCAGGAAAGGATACATGGAAAGAAAGGAAACGAGGATTTCCCTTTACGGCTGAGCTTCCCTCTTCTTTATCTCAACCCCTTTTATCCATATAGCTATAAACACTAACCAGAGGACGGATATAAGAAAGTCTGTAATAAGGAGATACTCCTTTCCGAACTTCAGGAAAATACCTCCCAAGATACCGCCGAGAAACGCACCGATGAACTGAACGGTATTGTAAACACCTACAGCTATTCCCCTTTTCTCAGAACCTGCAAACTTTGTAAGAAGGGAGGGAAGTATAGGCTCAAGAAGGTGAAAACCTATAAAGAAAAGTAAAAGCATAAGGAAAACGCCGTAAATATTTTTAAACAGTATGTGAACAAAGAATCCCAGAGAGATTAATAGTATTCCCGAAAGGTAAACGGGCTTTATTTTTCCCCTCTTTTCCGCAACTATTATAGCCGGAACCATTATAGCAAGAGATACGAGGATAACAGGCAGGTATATCTTCCAGTGTTCGGGCTTCGGTATGTTGTAGCTCTCTATAAGCTCAATCGGTATAACCGTGAATATGGAAACGAGGATAAGGTGAAGAACGCCTACTGATAGATCAACGGCAATCTGGTTTTTATCCGTTAGTATTTGGGGAAGGAGCTTTAAGAAAGGTTCTATCTCCTTTTCGTGTCTTTTAGGTTCGTGAATAAAGAGAAGGAGGTATAAGAGCGCGAGGAGAGATAACGTTCCTGTAAGGAAGAACATAAAGGGAACTCCGAACTTACCCGCCAGAACCGGAGCAACCACTATGCTGAAGGCAAAGGTCATTCCTATTGCCGCACCTATATGGGCAAAGGCTACCGTCCTTACCTCCTCCCTTATGAGGTCCGCGGATAGGGCTATAGCAGCGGAAGATATAGCACCCGCTCCCTGAAGGAAACGGGCTACGAGCATGGTCCATATATTTTGGGCTATACCTCCGAGGAAACTTCCCAGTGCGTATACAATAAGACCTATGGTTATAACACCTTTCCTTGAGTATTTATCCGAGAGATATCCGAAAGGAATCTGGAGTAAAGCCTGGGTTAGTCCGTATATACCTACCGCAAGCCCTGTTAAAAGCGGGGTGCTTCCCGAAAGCTTCTTAACGTAAGGTGCGAGGACGGGAAGAAGTAGAAATAGACCTAAGAATCTCGAAACGACTACAAAGGTTATTCCCGCTACTACTTTTTTCTCTTCATTTGTAAGCATAAAGAAAATTTTAACTCAGATATCCTCTATATCCTCACCTCTCAGCAGTCTCTGAGCATAGTTAACACATGCTAACACCATAAACCAAAGGGCGTGGTGTTGGGTGTTGTTAAAGTTTTCCTTAACGACAAGCGTTCCGTCGTCCTTTTCAACGACAGTTATATACTTAAAGGCTTCCTGGGCGAGAGCTTTGTTCCTCACCTTTTGGAGTATCCTTTCTTTTACCCAGTCGGGTAACGGTCTCTCTCTCATGTTAATTAAGAATAATGAAATCAAGATTTTATAGTATGACCTTTTCAAGGTGGAGACCTTGGGGAGGTGCGGTGTAGGGAGCTTTTCCCTTTCCTTCAAGGAGTTCTTCCATTAACGAGGGTTCGTAAACCCCGAGTGCTATTTTTACCGAGGTTCCCACTATCCTCCTCACCATATACCTCAGGAAGTGGGAAGCCTTTAGTCTTATCTCTATAAGCCTTCCCTCCTTCTTTAGGCTTACCTCTTGAATTTCTACAAGGGTATTCCTATCCTCTTCAAGTTTAGCAAAGGCTCTAAAGTCGTGCTTTCCCTTTACGAGTTCAAGAGTTTTCTTTAAAATTTCAAAGTTTATCTCTTTCTTCACCTGCCAGGTAAAGGGATAAAGGAAAGGGTCTCTCATCTCGGCGTTCCATATCTTGTAGAGGTAAACCTTACCCTTTACGGAATATCTCGCGTTGAACTTCGTAGAAACTTTCTTTACCTCATAAACCCCTATATCCTTCGGTAGTATTCCGTTCAAAGCGAGAAGGAGTTTCTCCTCGGGAAAGTTCTTTTCAACCTTAAAGTTAGCCACGTAATCAAGAGCGTGGACTCCCGCGTCCGTTCTACAACAACCGATTACCTTAACCTCTTTGTTGAAAATCTTTGAGAGAGCTTCCTGGAGGACTCCCTGAACGGTTCTCTCCTTTGGCTGAACTTGCCAACCCGAAAAGTTGGTTCCGATGAAGGCAAGCCGAATGAGGTAATTAATCATACTTCTTGAGTTCTTCCTTTATCCTCTCAATCGTATCAACCCTTAAGGGGTCGTATCCGTAAAGCTCCGCGAGTTTTATACTTACCCAGTCTGCCAAATGAACAAGGTAAAGAACTCTTGAAAGGTATGAGTTTCCTTCCCCTTTAAGCACTATAGGGACTATTCCCATATCCTTTAGGAGTTTCACAGTTATATCAACCCTTAGTTTAACCCTGTGGTGGTCCTTTTCGTCATACATAACTACGTAGCTAAACCTGTTCCTCAGGGAAGGATTGTTCCAACCCATAACCTCGTTATGGTGCATCTCGGGAAGGACAGCGTAGTAAAGAGGTGTTTTCGCGTTCTCGTTTATCTGTCCCTTCCACCTTTCCGCTACAGCATCTGTAAGGGGTGTTGAGTAAATCACCGGAACGTATCCGTATAGCCTTCCCGCTATTTTGTACCCTTCTTCCTTTATTTTTCCGAGGTTTTCCTTTACGTTTTCCTTAGCGTCTTCCATTTCCTCGGGTGTTACACCTACAAGACATAAGGTTTTTGAAAGTAGGTAGCCAAAGGCGTATCTAGGCTGAAAACCTTTAGGAACTTCGTAAACCTCACAACCGCTCTTTTCGGCAAGGTCCTTTAACTTCCCTCCCGAGGTTATACACACGGGCTTAATGCCTCTTTTCAGGGCTTCCTCAAAGTTTGAAAGGGTTTCCTCGGTGTTTCCGCTGTAGCTTATACAAACAACGAGGTAGTTCTCGTCAACGAAGGGAGGCAGTTCGTAACCCTTTACGACAAAGGAGGGAGTTTTTACACCCCTGTGGCTTAACCATTTACTCGCAAAGGTTCCGGCTATTCCGGACCCTCCCATTCCGCAGAAGACAACACCCTTGTAATCTGATAGGTCCTTACTTATCTCCTCGTAAACTATCTGCTCGTAAAATCTTTCAAGTAAACCCTCAACCCCCATGCCTTGATTTTAGCTTAAAATAAACCTGAACGTTAAGGGAATATGAGGGAAGTTGTTATAAATTCAGTAAGAAGTGTTATCCTTTCCGCAGAATTCCTCATTCCGTGGATATTCTTTTTCACGGTTCTTCTCGTTATAACTCCTTTACCCTATGTAGGTTTGGTCTCCTTTTACTTCCTTCTCCTGCTTATGAACTCAACAGTTATACACTTCACGGAAGTTCTGAAGAATAACAAGAGTTACGATATAAGAAAGGTTTTATTCCCGAAAAGCTCTGTTTTTAGCTATACCTTGGCTGAAGCTGTTTACCTTTACTTTGTAGCGGTTTTATCTTACTTATTCACAAAGTTTTACATAATCTTGGGCATTTGGTGGCTTTTTTACAAACCATACCTTTCAAAGGAGCTTTACATAGCGGAAACTTTTAGGGAGGGCTTTCAGGCTATGCTCGTCCTTCTTTTAATCCCGAACGGAAGATACGCAAAAGTGGGTGTTAAGTGGCTTTTTATATCCTCCATTCTTCTGCTCCTTTTCACCGGACTTGTTCTTTCCGTTGCAGGTGTGTTGCTTGCCTCTTTTGTAGCACTTCTTTTTGGCTTAATCCTTTCTCACTTTACCTTATATACTCTTGAGCACGTAAAAACCCTGGATTAGGTCTCACAGCAGGAGCGTTTTCTCCTCCTGCTCCTGTAAATAAGGTAAACACCGACTACTAAAAGTAGTATCGGAAAAATGTACTCCATTATTTTTTAAAATTCTTAAAGAGTTCGGGAAGACGCAACAGGTAAAGGTAAATCCTTTTCCACCTGTTCCACTCAATCGCAGGAAGGTTTGCACCGTAGGTTTTGTTAGGTTCTAAATCGTTTGCAACTCCCGACTTTGCGGTAACTATTACGTTATCTCCTATCTCAACGTGGTCTGCAACACCTACCTGTCCGGCGAGGATTACGTTCTTTCCTGTCTTCACGCTACCCGATAAACCCACCTGTGAAACGAGTATGTTGTTTTCCCCCACCCTGCAGTTGTGACCCACCATCACGAGGTTATCTATCTTTGTGTTTCTTCCTATAACCGTCGTCTCAATAAGTGCTCTGTCTACGGTAGTGTTTGCTCCTATCTCAACGTTATCCTCAACTACTACGTTCCCTATATGGTTAAGCTTCTTTATACCCTCGGGTGTTATATGATAACCGAAACCGTCAGCACCTATCACCGCACCGCTGTGAATTCTTACGTTTCTTCCTATTACCGTATTCCTGTATATGTGAACCCCGCTGAAGATAACCGTATTATCCCCTATAACTGTGTTGTCCCCTATATAAGTAAAGGGATAAATCTTAACGTTTCTTCCTATCTTGACGTTGTTTCCTATGTATACGAAATCCCCCACGTAACTTCCCGCGCCTATCTCAACCCCTTCACCTAGCGAAGCCTTTTCAGATATACCTACCGGATGTTCCTCGGGAAAGAACTTCTCAAGGAATTGAGCAAGGGCAAGCTTTACATCTTTAACCTTAACGTAAGGCTCACCGTCTACATCTTTGTTTACAACAAGGAGGACAATCTTCCCCTTTGCTTTTTCTATATCCTTATCGCTCTGACAGAAAACCACGGTTTCTTCTTTCGGATTTTCGGGCGTAGATATTCCCTTTATAATTCCCGAAGGATCTCCCTTCAGCTCTCCCTTTATGGTTTCTGCAACCTCTTTAAAGGTTACATTCATGCTTTACTCTCCGAAAATTTTTCGAAGAACCTTCTCAATTCCGTTTCCATAAAGTTTAAGATAGCATAATAAGTATTCCATGCTTTCCGTTCTCATTCAGGCAAAGAATGAGGAGAAGAACATAGGAAGAGCCATTAAAAGTGTGCAGGGTATTGCGGATGAGGTTGTAGTTCTTGATGACTTCTCAAAGGATAAAACTGCGGAAGTTGCAAAGAGCTTAGGAGCGAAAGTTTACAAACCCAAAGAGGGGATGAGTTATTCCCAAAAGCTGAATTACGGGGCGAAACTCTGTAAAAATGAGTGGATTATGGTTATAGATGCTGACGAAGAAGTATCCGAAGAATTAAGGGAGAACGTAAGAAAGGAACTGAAAAACCCCGGGTATGAGGCTTATAAGGTTACGAGGAGAACGTATTACCTAGGAAAATTTTTAAACCACGTGTGGTATCCCGAGTGGAGACTCAGGCTGTTTAAAAAGGGAAAGGTTTTCTTTGAAGGGGAAGTTCACGAAAAACCCGTGATTAAGGGAAAGGTTGGAAAGATAAAGGGTGATTTATACCATTACTCCTTTAAAAGTTTGGAACACCAGTTTGTGAAAAACCTGAACTACGCAAAAATTATGGCAAAAGCCATGCGGGAAAAGGGTGAAAAATTCAGGTTTTACAAGCTTCTCTTAAACCCTTTATGGAGTTTTCTTAAGCTTTACGTATTAAAGCTGGGATTCCTTGACGGATACAGGGGATTACTCGCTTCCCTCTCGGTAGCCATCTACACCTTTCAAAAGTATGCCTTCCTGCTTGAGCTTGAGCTTAAAGAAAGATACGGAGGGGAGCTCTGGAAAAGGGAGTGATTACTTCTTTATAACTCCGCAGGCTATACGTTTACCCGCATTTCCTGCAGGGTTTGACCTGTAGTCATCCCCCCTCTCGTGAATAACGATTGCTGTTCCCCCTTCTTTAAATAGGCTGTTTACCTTTCCTTCCTTTAGTGTAACGAAGGGGTTAAATACGTGAACTCTGAGGTTACCTTTTGAGTCGGTAAATACGTTAGGCATATCACCTGCGTGGAAACCCTTCGGATTCAAAAGTCCGTGTTCTTTTCCGAAGGGGTTGAAGTGTCCCTTAGCACTTTTAAAGTCGGGAGGTATACAGCTCCCCTTCTCATGTATGTGGAAGGCAAGCTCTCGGTTCGGCGGCAGGTTTGAAGCTTCTACTTTAAGAAGAACCCCGTTTCCCGCATCAAGAAGTTCAACCCTTCCTATAACCTTCCCCTCTCTATTTATAAGCTCCGCATGAGCCCTCTCTATCGCAAAAGAAATTGCACTCAAAACACTCAATCCCATAAAAAGAAGAGCTCTTTTCATCTTCCCACCTCCTTATAACCATTAAAATATCCTTCTATGAAAAAACAACTGATTGAACTCATTCTCATAATAGGTGCGGTCTTACTCATAAGGGAGTATTTAGCTCAGGCTTACAACATACCTTCCGCATCCATGGAACCTACTCTCCTAGTTGGAGACTTCATACTTGTAAATAAGCTCGTTTACTCTCTTTCCGAGCCCATGAGAGGGGATATGCTGGTCTTTAAATACCCGAAGAATCCCGATATAAGCTTTATAAAGAGAATTATCGCAAAGGGTGGGGACATTGTTGAGTTTATTCCCTTATACGATGAAAAGGAGGATTTAATATACTACGAAGTTTCAGTAAACAGAAAGGTTTATGAGCTCAAGTATGTTGGAAAGGAAAAACTAACGAGGGGAACATGTTACAAGTTCAGGGAGACTATATACAGGGAGGACGGAGAGGAGATACAGCATTACGTTTGCTTCAAAAGGCGTCCCTTTAAACTTCCGGGAGTCGCTTACAATGCGATAGACGAAAGCCTCTGTCTGAGATACAGCGAGGAGGGGGTCTGTACGAAGTTCGTTGTTCCGGAAAACAGCTACTTCGTTATGGGGGACAACAGGGACAACAGTCAGGACAGCAGGTTCTGGGGATTCGTTCCCCGTGAAAACGTGATAGGAAAGGCCTTTGTAATATACTACTCGGGTGAGGTTCCTCCTCTTACTCCGGCAGACGTTACACCTTTTACAGCTGTAAAGCAGATAGTTTTGGCTCTTCTCAACCCGAGATTTTCACGCATAGGGATACCATTAATTAATAAGTGATGGAGTTCAGGGTAGGTTTCGGTTTTGACTCCCACGAGTTTACGGAGAACAAGAAGTTAATACTCGGGGGTGTAGAGATAGATTTTCCCTACGGACTCAAAGGGCACTCGAACGGGGATGCACTTCTCCACGCAATAACGGACGCTATTCTCGGAGCCCTCGGTGAAAGGGATATAGGGGAGCTTTTCAGTGATGAGGATCCGAGGTGGAAAAATGCGCCTTCGGAAGTATTCCTGAAAAAGGCACTTGAGCTTATGAGGGAAAAGGGTTTTGAGCTATCAAACCTTGACTGCACGCTCATAGCCGATAGGCCTAAGATAGCCCCCTACAAAGACAGGATAAAGGAAAACTTATCGAGGATTATCGGTATAGGTAAGGATAGAATTTCCATTAAGGGAAAGAGGAGGGAAGGGTTTTGCAGGGAAGAGGGCATTGTTTGCATGTGTACCGTGCTTATTTACAGGGCTTAAAATTTTAAGAGGAGGTAGGAAGAAATGGAAGTAAGTCTAAATAAGCAACCCGATAAGGTTTACGACGTAATTATAATAGGTGCGGGACCGGCAGGAACAACGGCTGCGCTTTATACAGCAAGAGCCGGATGGAAAACTTTAGTTTTATACAGGGCGGAAGCTGACGGAGCTCTTGGTGTAACCCAAAAGATAGAAAACTATCCCGGAGTTCCCGGGCCTCTTTCCGGTTACGAACTCTTAAAGATAATGAGGGACCAAGCGAAAAGCTTTGGAGCTGAGTTTGTAAGAGGTAAGGTTATAGCTACGGATCTGAACAGTGATCCCAAAAAGGTTTATACAATAGACGGGAGGGAGTTTCAAGGAAAAACGATAATAGTTGCCTCGGGTGCTATGGAAAGGGCTAACAAGTTCAAGGGGGAGGAGGAATTTCTCGGAAGGGGTGTATCTTACTGCGGTGTTTGTGATGCGGCGTTCTTCAAAGATCAGCCCGTTGCGGTTATAGGTGACGACGATTACGCCATAGAGGAGGCTGAGTTCATAGCCCGTTTTGCAAGTAAGGTTTACTTTGTTGTGCCCGGAAGCAAGATAAAAGCACCCCCGGAAGTTGTAGAACACTTCAAAAACATGGAAAACGTTGAGGTACTCTTAAGACATAGACCCATGGAAATAGTGGGGGACAAAGTTGTAAAAGGTGTAAAACTTAAGGATCTACAACAAAAACAGGAAAAACTCCTTGAGGTTGACGGTGTATTCATATTCCTCGGAGGAACTAAACCCTCCGTTGACTTCCTCATGGGTCAGGTTGAGATGACGGAAGGAGACTGCATAGTGGTAAACGAGGAGATGATGACCTCCGTTCCGGGGGTTTTTGCAGCGGGAGATGTTCTGTGTAACGAGGTAAAGCAGGCTGTCGTCGCTGCGGCTATGGGATGTAAAGCAGCACTTGCGGTTGACAAGTTCCTGAGCGGAAAGAAGAAGATTGTTCCCCAGTGGTAACTCCTTTTTCCCCTGCTTCCTTTAAACTAAAACTCTATGAAAGTTGTTATAGTCGGTAACGGTCCTGCCGCAGCAAGTGCCGTTGAGGCTTTCAGAAAGGTAGATAGAGAAAGTGAAATAGTTATTCTCTCGGACGAAGAGTTTCCCACATACGCCCCAAACTGTATGGAAAACGTTATAAGGGACGATATATCCAAGGAAGCACTCTTTTACAAGGGAGGAGAAAGGTTTTACGAAAAACACAGGGTTGATTTCAGACCAAAAAAGGAAGTCGTAAGAATTGATAACGAGAGAAAGGTAGTTATAACGAAAGAAGGAGAAGAGATATCTTACGATAAATGTCTTCTTGCAGCGGGTGCTTACGCTTTTGTTCCTCCCATACAGGGTGTTGAGCTTGAAAGGGTCACGACCGCTAAAAACTTATACGATGCCTACAAGATAAGAAACTGGATTGTGTCGGGCAAGGTGAGGAGCGCCGTAATAATAGGTGCAGGTCCCATAGGTATAGAGGATGCGGAAACCTTAAGGCATCTCGGTCTTGACGTTACGGTGATTGAGGTTTTTGACCGAATACTCCCGAGGATGCTTGATAGACAGATGGGACACCTTTACCAGAAGCCCCTTGAGGAGGAAGGTATAAAGTTCCTTCTTGAACACCAGGTTGTCGCCATTCACGGCAAGAATGGAGAGGTTGAAGCGGTTGAAGTAAAAAAACGCGGAAGTGATAAGACCTCCTTCATAAAGACCGACATGGTAATAGTATCAACGGGTGTAAGACCGAGAACCTACCTCGTTGAAGGAACGAATATAGAGATTCACATAGACAAGAAACTCGGAAAACCGATAGGAGGTATACTCGTTAACGAATATCAGCAGACGAGTGACCCCGACGTTTACGCTGCAGGCGATATAGCCTCGGGGATTGATGCATGGGGCAATCACAGATGGATAGCTCTTTTCCCTCCGGCTCAGCAATCGGGATACGTAGCCGGGTTCAACATGGCGGGAAAAAGAGTCAGGAACACGGGACTCGTTGATTACAACGCGGTGAAGACTAGAAGTGTAACCGCGGGAAGCGGCGGGCTGTTTGAAGATGCGGAAGAGAGTTTCTTCCTTGAGTATAAAGAGTATCTCGTTAAGGTATTCTTAAAGGAGGGAAAGGTAAGGGGATACCAGTTCGTTGGAGTTCCGAAGTTTCCGAAACTAAACCCGAGAAACCCCCTTCTTAGGGCATTTAGGATAAACACGTGGGAGGAGAAAGTAGCCCTTGATAAAGGGCTCGGGCTTGAAGCCTCAGGGGTTCTCTACCACTTCTTTTTGAGGTTAAACAGGGAGTTCAAGGAGGTTCATAAAAAGCTTGTAGAAAAGATGTTCTTAAGGGGGCTCGCAGACCCCCGACGGGAAATTCCCCTATTTATACAAGAGGAAGCAGGAGTATAGCAAGAAGCGTAAAGGTAAGCGGGAAGGCTTCTTCCGCCTCTACGTCCCTGTATCCGTTTATTTCCTTAGGTTCTCCGAATATCACGTTCGGAAAGAGTTTAAAGCCTACCCAGTTCCAGGCTATCCATTCAGCTATAAAAAGTAAGGCAAGAAGGAGATTTCCCTTTATAAGTTCAACGTTCAAGAAGAAGGCGTATGCCGGAGCTATAACCAGTGCGGAAACGAGAGCCAAGAAGAGGAGTGTAGAGAACCTAGGAAGGTATGAACCTATACCCGTAAGCTCCTTAAACTTCAGGGAAACTCCCTGTCTCTTTAGGTGATAAAAGAGGAAATGGATAACGGTAATGGGGACAGCAAAGGCGAGAATAAAGAGGAGCATGTTCTCAGTGTTGAGCCAAGAAAGGGAAACTGTGGCTACAAAAAAGTTAAATACCCACTCCTCAACATTTTCAACCTTAAAGAGCTTGTAGGTGTAGATTAAGCTCGTTATTACCGCAAGAAGTGATAAAAGCAGTCCCGTCTTACCAAGCCCTAAGCTTGCAAAAAACAGAGCGAAGAAAACTAAGACGGGAAAAAAGAAGTCCCTACAACTCCTGCAGTTTTCAAAGAAGTATTCGGTTATAAAACTTAGAGGAACTACAGGAATACTTAGCATAGCCAGAAGCTTTACCATTCCCTTCACCTCCAAACCGTAATTATAACTTGACCCCTTAAGCTTTTAGCACTTACCTTTATATATCATGAAATACAGAAGTGATAAAGTAAAGAAGGGAATAGAGAGGGCTCCCCACAGGGCTCTTCTCAGGGCTTGCGGTCTTTCTGACGAGGACTTTGATAAGCCCCTTATAGGCATAGCAAACTCCTACATAGACATAATTCCGGGGCACGTTCACCTAAGGGAGTTCGTTGAGCCCATAAAGGAAGAGGTAAGGAAACTCGGCGGTGTCCCAATAGAGTTTAACGTGATAGGGGTTGACGACGGGATAGCTATGGGGCACGAGGGAATGCATTACTCCTTACCCTCAAGGGAGCTAATAGCGGATGCGATAGAAACGGTTGTTAACGCCCACCAGCTTGACGCACTCATATGCATACCCAACTGCGACAAGATCGTTCCCGGAATGCTTATGGGAGCCCTAAGGGTTAACGTTCCCACGGTTTTTATAAGCGGCGGTCCGATGCTGGCCGGAGAGGTTAACGGTCAGAAGGTTGACCTCATATCCGTGTTTGAGGGTATAGGAAAGGTAAAGAAGGGTGAGATGACGGAAGAAGAGCTGAAGGTAATAGAAGCCTCCGCATGTCCTACGTGCGGCAGTTGTTCGGGAATGTTTACCGCAAACTCTATGAACTGTTTAACCGAGGTTTTGGGTCTTGCCCTTCCGGGAAACGGAACCATACTCGCCATAGACCCGAGAAGGGAAATTCTCGCAAGAAATGCGGTAAAAGCCTTGTTTGAACTCCTTGAAAAGGACATAAAGCCGAGGGATATAGTGACGGAAGAGGCTATAGACGACGCCTTTACCGTTGATATAGCTATGGGAGGTTCTTCAAACACTATACTACACCTCCTGGCTGTAGCAAGAGAAGCGGGAGTAGAGTATGACCTTGCTAAGATTAACGAGATATCAAGAAGGACGCCAACACTTTGTAAGATTTCTCCCGCATCTCATTACCATATAGAAGACCTTGACAGGGTAGGAGGTATTCCTACGATAATGAAGGAGCTTGCGAAACTCGGAGTTCTTCACACCGATAGAATAACCGCAAGCGGTAAGAAGGTAAAAGAGATAATCCAAGAAGCACCGGAGCCCGACGGTGAAGTGGTTAGAACCCTTGAAAATCCCTATTCAAAGGACGGGGGAATAGCGATTCTCTTCGGGAACCTTGCTCCTGAAGGGGCAGTTGTCAAAACAGCGGGCGTTGACCCTAAGATGCTCACTTTTAAAGGTAAAGCTATATGCTTTAACTCCGAAGAGGAAGCTATAGAAGGTATCTTGGGAGGAAAGGTAAAACCCGGCCACGTGGTAGTGATAAGGTATGAAGGGCCAAAAGGCGGACCCGGTATGAGGGAGATGCTCTCTCCCACTTCGGCCATTATGGGCATGGGGCTCGGGGATAAGGTTGCTCTCATAACGGACGGAAGGTTCTCGGGAGGAACCAGGGGAGCGTGTGTTGGCCATATATCTCCCGAAGCCGCAGCGGGAGGTCCCATAGGAGTCGTTCAAGACGGTGATGAGATACTCATAGATATTCCGAATAGGAGGATAGAGCTTCTTATATCGGAGAAGGAGTTAAAGAAGAGACTTGAGAACTTCAAGCCGAAGCAGAAAGAGATAAAGAGCCCCTGGTTGAGAAGGTATGCAAAGCTTGTTGCTTCCGCCTCAAGGGGTGCTATCCTTGAGGCTTAAAAGTTTTAACTCTTTTAAAAGCTTTTCGGGTGTTACGCTTGCGGTTCCAAACTCTCCCACGACTATACCCGCACAGACGTTCCCCAGCTCACAGCACTCCTCCCACGTAGCCCCGGCGGTTTTAAAGGCGGTTATTGAAGCTATTACCGTATCACCCGCACCGGTAACGTCGTAAACCTTCCTTGCTCTTGCAGGGAAGTGTTTAACTTCACTGTCAAGGAAGAGGCTCATTCCCTTCTCCCCTCTGGTTACTATTAGCGTTCTTAGATTTAGTTCCTCCTTTAGTTTTCTTCCCAAACTTTCAAGCCCACCTTCCCCTGTCATTGCCTTAAGCTCTTTCTCGTTGGGTGTAACGAGGTCAACATCTCTGTATAGATGCTTGTTTTGTGGTCTCGGGTCAACGCTTGTGAACCACCCCTTTTTTAATACCTCTTCCATAACTTCTTGTGTTATAACTCCCTTTGCATAGTCCGAAACTATAACCGCGTCAACTTCTGAGTTTTTAATAATATCAAGGATACCCCGTAGGGTTTTTCCTTTTATCCTTTCTCTGCTTTCCCAGTCAATCCTTAAAAGCTGCTGATTCATAGCGACCACCCGTGTTTTCTTAGTCGTAGGCCTTTCATCTTCCACCTGAAAAAAGTTTATACCGCTTTCTTTACAGAGTTCCTTTATTATCTTTCCCCCTTCATCTTTCCCTATAACACCGCAGAGGTAGGTCTCTACACCCAGGGAACTTAAGTTTCTTGCAACGTTTGCAGCACCGCCGAGCCTGAACTCCTCACCTTCAACCTCAAGAACGGGAACGGGAGCCTCGGGAGAAACTCTCTCAACCTTCCCTTTAAGGTATGTATCAAGAATAACATCCCCCACCACGAGGATTTTCAAGCTCTTCAGTTTCCTCAGCAGTTCCTCAACTCTTCTGAGTTCCAGCATAGGGAATTATACTAATACTCCTCCTCCTGCCACATCTCTGGCTTGAACCTTACAACCCTGTTTCTTCCCCCCTCCTTAGCCTTGTAGAGGGCAACGTCCGCAAACTTAACACACCGCCAGAACTTACCGTTACAGTCCTTGGGAAACTCAGAAACGCCTATACTTACCGTTTTCCTTATAACCGTCCCATTCGGCAGTTTTATAGGTGTTTCTTCTATCCTCTTTCTTATCTTCTCCGCAACATGCTGTGCATATCCATCTTTTACATCCGTAAGAAGGACCAAGAACTCCTCCCCTCCGTATCTTATCAAGTAATCGGACTTCCTTATGGACTCCCTTATTAACTTTGCAACCTGTCTTAGCACCTCGTCTCCTGCGTCATGGCCGAAGGTGTCGTTAACTTCTTTAAAAAAGTCTACGTCAACCATAAGAATCCCTATATTTGAGTTTCTCCTTTGGGACTGAGCTACGAGCTTATCAATAATGTCTTCAAGGAAACGCCTGTTAAACGCTCCCGTTAACTTGTCTATGTAAGACTGTTTCCTAAGTTGTTCCATTAACCTCTTAGACTCAAGGACCGGGGATGCTTCTCTCAGGTATCCCTTTATGTATGGAATTATGAGTTTTATAAAATCCTTTATCTCTTTTTCATACACTATCTGAACTACGTTTCCCACCTTTCCCCCGACGTTTACCGGTATACAGTAATAACAGAAGTTATTTGATTCCTCTTCACACATAACGAAGTTGGGACATACACACTTGAACTCCTCCGAGTCAACGTCCTGACCAGTCCTCTTTGCCCTGCACTCCTCCGGCTTTTCAAAAATAACGTTTGTACACCAGCTATCCCTGCCCCTTACCGCTATCTTCTCTATCGTGTTTGAGTCGGTAACCTCGTATATAGAAAACTTATCAAGACTCATGTAGTCCGAAAGAACACTTTCTATTCTTCTGTAAACGTCTTCCTTTGTGGAGTCAAGCTCTATAGTTTTCTTAAACTGGGATATTCTCACCAGCTCATCTATTATCTTTTCGGTATCCCTTACCTCGTTCTCGGTCTCCATAAGGTTGTATCCGAGAAGTGTGTAAACCTTTTCCCTTATACTTTTTAGAAGAGCATTCAGAGAGTTAACGACCTCGTTTATTCTATTTGCGAGGGGAAGGAAATCTCTATCCAGATTTGATAGGTTCATCCTTACACCGAAATTTCCCCTTTCAAACTGATTAAAGAGGTTTGTAATCTCCAGGAGGAAGTTGCTCAAGGACTTGAAATTCCTTAACACAATAATGAGGGAAATTAACCCGACGAGGGAAACAATTCCCACCAGGGTTCCCCATACAAAGAGCCCGAAATTCCTGTAAGGGGTTATATCCATAGTTATGGATATCGCTCCGAGAACCTCTCCCCTTTTTACATTATGGCATGCCATACAGTTTACGGAAGGGGTAGGCTCCGCTTTGTAAGGTATCACAACCCTGTAAAGAACTCTTTCTATGGATTCAATAAGTTCTTCTTTCGGTTTTCCGTAAGCGAGAACCTCCTTCTCTATCGTATAAACGGGTTCTTCGTAATGTTTTCCTTTTCCGAACTGCTTTATTACCGCATTACCCCTCAGAACTCTTACCTCTTTGAGGTTTTTCATTCCCATTATCTGAGCGAGGAATATATCCCTTTTATCCATTGAGTTTGTAAGCATAAGGGTTGTAAGGGCACTTCTTACTACTTCCGCAACCGTATAAGCCCTCTCCTTTGCGGGTTTTAAAACTGATTTCCTTACAGAGAAAAAACTAAAGGCAAAGATCAGTATAAGGCTTACGCTCCAGAGGATAATAAGTTTTTTTCCAAAGCTTTTGCTCATTTAAATGCACCTTTATTAAAATTTAATCATGAAGGTATTTATATTAGGTGGGGGAAAGGGAACAAGACTCTGGCCTTTATCAAGGGAAAACTTTCCAAAGCAGTTTATAAGGCTCTTTTCAAAATATTCCTTCTTTCAGGAAACCGTAAGAAGAGCCTTAAGGCTCACCTCTCAAGAAGAGGTTTTCGTTATAACCGGGGAGAGATACGAGTGGCTCATAAGGAGTGAGCTTGAAGAGATAGGAGCGGAGAACGTAAACGTTATCGTTGAACCTACAGGAAGGAACACAGCTCCGGCGATAGCTCTTGGGGTAAAGGAGCTTTTAAGACTTGAAACCCCCCCCAACGAGTGTATTCTCGTCCTTCCTTCGGACCATCTTATAAGGAATGAAGAAGCTTTTAAGGATGCGGTTGATAAGGGAAAGAAAATTGCAAGAAAGGGTTACATAGTCCTCTTCGGTGAGAAGCCGGCTTATCCGGAAACGGGATACGGTTATATAAAGCTCCTCAAAGAAATTGAGAACGGTGTTTACGAGGTTGAGAAGTTTGAAGAAAAACCCGATTACGAAAGGGCTAAGGAGTATGTGAAAGATGGGAAACATCTCTGGAACTGTGGTATATTCCTCTTTACCCTTGAGAGGATAGTAAAAGACTACTCGGAATACTTGCCCGAGCTTAACTTAAACCTAAAGTTTGAGGAGTTCAGAAGAGCCTTTTCCGGCTTTCCCGATATATCTTTTGACTACGCAATCCTTGAAAAAACGAATAAGCTCGCAGTTGTAAAGATGGAGGCGGGATGGAGCGATGTAGGTTCCTGGAAGGCGGTTTACGATAATATGGAAAAAAACGGAAGGGGTAACGTCGTAATAGGAGACGTAGAAGCGATAGATACCGGAAACTCTCTTTTACTCTCTCAGGGGAAAAATCTGATAGCATGCGTAGGTCTTGAAGACTTTGTTATAGTAGGAACCGAGGACGCAACACTCATAATAAGAAAGGAGGAAGCCCAGAAGGTAAGGGACATAGTAAAACACCTGAAAAAGAAGGGGGATGATAGGGCTGTTGAGCACATAACGGTATTTACCCCCTACGGGAGTATAACGAAGCTTGAGAACGGGGAGAGATACAGGATAAGGAAGCTTGTCATAAAGAGGGGGAAAGACATACCCCTCAGAATGCACCACCACAGGACGGTTCACTTCATAATCCTTAGGGGAACCGCAAAGGTGAGGATAAACGGGAGTGAGAAGTTTTACCACGAAAACGAGAGTTTCTTTATACCAAAATCAACACCTTATAAAATAATTAACGTCGGAAGGATACCTCTTGAGATAATAGAAGTTGAGAGCGGAGAGTATTTAGGAGAGGACGATGTTGAAATACTTGAATGAGAAGTTCATACACTACATGGCGGAATACTTTTTTGAGTTTGAAAAGCGAAAGGAGTATTACAAGCTTGCAAACAATCTGCTTAGTTCCTACCAGAAGGGAAAGAAGTTTAACAGAAGCCTGCTAAAAAGGGTGAAGGAAAGCCTAAACCTCTGGATAGATAACCCCAACCAGATACAGGTTTATGCGAGATTTTTAAACGGAATAGAAAAGGAAGGTGTTAAGAGCTTCGGTGAAGCTGTAGCGATAGTTCCCCTAATAAACAACTACAGAGAGTTGTGGAGGGAGATGGAGAGCTCGGAGAATAAACCTCTCCGGTTAAAGGAGTATATAGAGAAGCTCACAGCCTGTGAGATATGCATACGGGGACTTGAGGGGGAAGATTTCTTTAACTGTCTCACTCAGAACGTGGACTTCTTAACCGCTACACAGATTGCAAACCTTTTCTTTAACGAGGTATTCTTACCCCTTAACGAGGAGATAGCGAAACTCCTTAACGTTTCCAGCGAAAACTACTTTGAGCTTATTAAAAAGCTTAAGGGAGCGGACCTAAGAAAGGTCTACGCATCCCTTTACGTCCTTCTCCAGAGGGATAACGTAAAGATTAACCACGTGAAGAGACTACTCGGGATAAGCAGGGAAAGGGAGCTACTCAAAGAGGCTTCATACCTTTGGAACACGGGTGAGTATTACAAAGCCCATGAAGTTTTAGAAGAAGTGTGGGGACTTTTTAAGAATGAGGAGATAAAAAAGTGCTACAGGGGTCTCATAAGGGCTGCCATAGCCCTACACAGGTTGAAAGAAGGAAACGTTGAATCCGCAATGAACGTTATAAAGCAGGCCTTAATGGATATGGTTGATTGTCCGGAAAACTTCAGGGGTATAAACTTGGGCGAGATAAGGGCTTATCTTGAGGAGGTCCTCGGAACCAAGGAGCTTGGCAACGTTCCCGAGTTTAAATATAATATTAAATCTGAAGAGGCGGCGTAGCTCAGCTGGTTAGAGCGGGGATCTCATAAGTCCCAGGTCGGAGGTTCGAGTCCTCCCGCCGCCACCAAATCCCTTAAAATCTTCTCTATGTTCGGCCTAATCCACAAACACAAAAGGATAGCGGTAATTTTCATAGCTGTAGCTTCACTCTCATTCCTGTTCTGGATGTTTTCCATTTCGGACATAAGGCAGATGCTTTCGGGAAATCCATGCGTTGCAACTGTTAAGAACGAGTGTATAACCGTGAGGGAGTTCAGGTTTGAACTTCTGAAGTTTGCAGGACTCCTTGATAGAGAGGGTATGAGACAAGTTGTTAAGAACTTCGTTTTATCCTCTCTCATAACACGGGAGGTTTTATACCTAAAGGCTAAGGAGCTCGAACTTTACGTTTCAGACGAGGAGTTACTTGAAGAGATAAAGAAAAGAGAAGAGTTTAAGGAAAATGGTAAGTTTTCCCCCAAAAAATACATAGAATTACTACAAAGGCTTAACATAACCCCAGAAGAATACGAAGAAATACTTAGGAAAAGTCTTATGGCTTTGAGGGTAAGTAAACTCGTGGAACTCGGAACTTACGTTCTTCCCGAAGAGCTTGAGATACAAAAGAAAATTGAGAGTGCACTTGTAAGTGGAAAGCTATACCTCATAATACCGAATGACGTAAAGCTTGAGTATAAGCCTACGGAAAAGGAGATAAAAGACTATTACGAAAAGCATAAGGAAGAGTTTAGGGAAAGAAGTGAGAAGCTATACTACGCTTGGGAGCTAAAAGATAAGGAAAAGGTGAAAGAGATTTACAAAGCTATAAAAGAAGGAAAAGTTCCTGAAGGTTATAAAAAACCTCCTGAGAAATTTAAAGAAACTTTGGAAAAATTAAAGGAGGGTGAGGTTAAAATCCTGAGAGATAACGGAACCTATTACGTTTTATACTACAAGGGTTTAAAAAAAGGAAGGATAAAAACCCTTGAAGAGGTAAAGGATGAAATAGAAAAAAGACTTATTGAGAAAGAAAAGAGAGAAAAACTCAGTGAGTATGCCAAGGGCTTGATGGAAAATCTAAGAAAAGGGAAAGAGGTAGGGGTAAAACCCGTTAAGTTTGAGAAAGAGAACCTTGAGGGTCTTAGAAGAATTATGAAACTTGATAATAGGGATATACTCTTAATACTTTTCGGAAAGGATAAGGTAAAGGGAGTTTATCCCGTATTCGGTGGTTATGGAATTCTCGTTGTTGAAAAGGTGGAGTACAAAAAGCTCGGAGAGAAAGAGCTTAAGGATATAAAAAACAGGATTAAGGAAACAAAGTCCGAAGACCTCATTCGTTTGCTTGTTGACAGGTTAATGAAAAAATACGGGGTGAATGTAAACAGGGAGCTCCTTGAACGTCTTTAATACTTTCTCTCTTCGGGTTTATACTTTGTTATCCTTACGGGTATATACTCAAGCTTTAGGTTTCCGTTGTTGTCGTAATAAACGAGGGAGTGCTTTAGGAAGTTCTTGTCGTCCCTTTGGGGGTAATCCTCCCTTGAGTGTCCTCCCCGTGACTCTCTTCTGTGAAGAGCTGAGTACGCAACAACCCTTGCGAGTTCAAGCATATTTCTAAGCTCCATAACCTCTATAAGATTAGTGTTAAACACCCTTCCTTTATCAACTACGGGTATGTTTTTCCATCTCTCAAGGAGCTCCGAAAGTTCTTCGTATGCCTCTTTTAAGGATTTTTCGTCCCTGAATATACCTACTTTACCCCAAGTTATCTCTCCCATCTGAGCCCTTATATCCGCAAGGCTTTCCTTTCCTTCCCTCTTGAGAAGGGTCTCAACATATTCCTCACCTCTTCTTGCTTCACCCTCACTTACGGAAACAAAATCGGTATTCTTAACGAACTCCCTTACCGCCATACCGCAGTATTTTCCGAAAACTATTAACTCAGTTAAGGAGTTTCCTCCCAGTCTATTTGCACCATGAACAGAAACACAGGCACACTCACCTACCGCGTATAGCCCTTTCAGGGGTGTTTCAGAAGTTCTGTAATCAACGACGTGAATACCCCCCATGCAGTAGTGGGCCGAGGGCCTTATGGGAACGAGGTCCTTTACGGGGTCAACACCCTCAAAGTCTATGGCGAGCTGTCTTACCTGAGGAAGCCTTTCGTTTATCTTCTCTTCACCCAGGTGTCTAAGGTCAAGGTAGACATAAGCTCTTGCCCCTTCACCGACTCCCCTTCCTTCCCTTATCTCCGTCTCTATAGCTCTTGAGACGATATCCCTCGGAGCAAGCTCCATCTTATCGGGGGCGTATCTCTTCATAAAGCGCTCCCCTTCCCTGTTTAAGAGGTATCCCCCTTCACCCCTGCAGGCTTCCGAGAGGAGTATCCCCGTTTTTGCAAGACCCGTGGGGTGGAACTGGATAAACTCCATATCCTTTAGGGGAATACCTGCTCTGAGAGCTACAGCCTGTCCGTCCCCCGTGTTTCCTATGGCGTTTGTGCTCCTGAACCAGTAAATACGAGCAAAACCCCCCGTTGCGAGAACAACCGCCTTAGCCTGAAGAAATAAGACCCTCCCGTTCCTTATGTCATATACCGATACCCCTTTAACCCTTTCCCCGTCGTGAACGATATCAAGGAGGAAATACTCGTTAAAGAAGGTTATATTATCCCTTGCAAGTGCCTGTTCAAAGAGAGTGTGTAAAAGAACGTGTCCCGTTTTATCTGCTGCGAAAACCGTTCTCGGAAAAGAAGCTCCCCCGAAGGGTCTTTGGGCTATCCTTCCGTCCGGAAGTCTTGAGAAGGGAACACCCCATCTATCAAGCTCGTATATTATCTCCGGTGCCCTTTCTGTCATGAAGAAAACCGCATCTTGGTCTGCGAGAAAATCGGAACCCTTTATCGTATCATATGCGTGAACCTCGGGACTGTCATCGGGAATAACGTTCCCGAGTGCTGCGTTCATACCACCCTGTGCCGCACCAGTATGGGAACGAGTGGGGTAAACCTTTGAAACAAGAGCAACTTTTAAACTTTCATCTTTGGCAATTTCAACAGCAGTCCTAAGACCCGCACCGCCTCCGCCGATAACTACGGCGTCAAACTTTTCCACAAGCATAGCTTTATTATAAAGTTAAGAATTCCTGAAAACTTTTTTATAGACGTAATCCCTGTTCTTAAGAAACTCCCAGGGGTCTAAAGCTTTTTCCACTTCCTCTTCAGATAGGTATTTTCTCACCTCTTCATCCTCAAGAAGCGTTTCCTTAAAGCTTTTATCACTCTCCCAGGCCTTCATAGCACATCTCTGAACAACGTCGTAGGCGTAATCCCTTGAAAGTCCTTTCTGTGTAAGAAGAACGAGTATCTTTGAAGAGGCGTAAAGTCCCTTTGATACCTCCATATTCTTCCTCATTTTTTCCTTGTTGACAACGAGACCCTTAAGTATTTCGTGAAAGAGGTTGAGTATGTAGTCAAGGGCTATAAAGGAGTCGGGAAGTATCACCCTCTCCACCGAGGAGTGGGATATATCCCTTTCGTGCCAAAGAACTATATCCTCCATCGCTGGAATCGTATTTGCCCTTATGACTCTCGCAAGCCCGCATATCCTCTCCGAGTGTATGGGGTTCTTCTTATGGGGCATCGCGGAAGAACCCCTTTGACCTTTTGTAAAGGGTTCAAGAACTTCCAGAACTTCTGTCCTCTGGAGGTGTCTTATCTCCGTGGCAAACTTTTCAAGGGAGCTCGCTATAAGTGAGAGGGTGGTAAGAAGGTGTGCATGTCTATCTCTATGGACTATCTGGGTAGATGCGGGTTCTATCTTTAACCCGAGTTCTTCTAAGGCTAACCTTTCTACCTCGGGAGGTATGTTCGAGTAGGTTCCTACAGCTCCCGAGATTTTTCCGTAAAGTATATTCTCCTTTGCTTGAAGGAGTCTCTCTTTGTGTCTTCTCATCTCGTCATACCATACGCACATCTTCAAACCGAATGTGTACGGTTCCGCATGAACCCCGTGCGTTCTTCCAATCATCAGGGTATCCTTATGTTCAAAGGCAAGTCTCTTTATCTCCTCCAAAACCTTCTCTATATCCTCAAGAATTAAGTCAATTGCCTCCCTAATTAAAAGAGCTAAAGCGGTATCAACAACGTCTGAAGAGGTGAGACCCATGTGTATATACCTTCCTTCCTCCCCAACCTGCTCCGCAATTACCGAAACAAAGGCTAAAACGTCGTGCTTAAAGACCTTTTCCTTTTCTTTAATCTTTTCAACTACTTCATCGTTAACATATGTTTTATCTTCTATCTTCTTTAGCGCTTCATCGGGAATCTGCCCCAGTTTGTTCCAAGCCCTACATACCGCTATCTCTACATCAAGCCACTTTTTAAACTTATTTACCTCGCTCCATATTCTACCCATTTCCTTTCGGGTATACCTCTCAATCATAGGAAATAGGATAACTTATATCTTGATTTCAGGAAGGAAGGGTAATATAATATTATTCTGGCTGGAGCGGTAGTTCAGCCCGGTCAGAACGCCGGCCTGTCAAGCCGGAGGTCGCGGGTTCAAATCCCGTCCGCTCCGCCACTTATCTTATCCATACGGGAATGTTTACAAATATCTCCTTTGCGAAATCAACGAGCTTCATCAGCATCCATCCCCCCAGAAAGAATATAACGAGGAAGGCTGTTATAACCTTCGGGATATAAGCCAGGGTCATCTCCTGAATCTGGGTGGCAGCCTGAAGTATACTCACTATAAGTCCCACAAGGAATGTGGCGAGTAATACGGGCATAGAAAGTAAAAGTGTCATCTCAAGGGCTCTTTGACCTATTGATACGATTAAGTCCTGTTCCATAAGAAATAAAGTTAACAGGAAAAGTTTCCTATATCCTCTCCGGTTCTTTTTGGAATGGGTGTTCTTCCGAAAAGCATGCTCTCAAGCTTCTTAACGTCGGTATCCGAGAGGGGGGAGATTACGAGAGTAAAGTTTTCACCTTTAAGGGTTTCCACTTTTAAGTCTCCTACTTCTCCCACCTTTACGTTCCCCCCTCCGTTCATAAAACCAACCGAGAGTGCAAGGGTTAAAAAGTTAGGCTCATCAATTGAAAGGGTGGGTTTATCAACATTCCTGTCTATTATAAGGAATGTGCAAAGGGCAAGACCAACACGGAAGAGATTTTCCGCAGTAAGGGGGTAATTTCCGGGAACCCCCGTTATCTTATTCTCCTTAAAAATAACCGTCATCAGATTAATCCCTCTTTTATTAGGAGCTCCGCTATCTGAACAGCGTTCGTAGCCGCTCCTTTTCTTATGTTATCCGCTACAACCCACATAGAAAGCCCGGGCTCAAAAACTCTGTCTCTTCTTATCCTTCCCACGAAAACTTCATCTTTTCCTTCCGCCATGATGGGCATAGGATACTCGTTGTTGTGGGGATTGTCCACCACAACAACACCCGGCGCCTTTCTTAAAACTTCTCTTGCTTCCTCCGGAGATATTTCCTTTTTCGTTTCAATGGAAACACTTTCCGAGTGTCCGTAAAATACGGGAATCCTTACGCAGGTTGCGGAAACCTTTATACTCTCATCGTGCATTATCTTTCTCGTCTCATAAAGCATCTTGTTCTCTTCTTTCGTGTATCCATCCTCAAAGAATACGTCTATATGGGGAAGTGCGTTGAAGGCTATCTGGTGGGGAAACTTCTGGGCTTGTGGCATTTCCTTTCCTTCACACCAGGCTTTTGTCTGACTCTTTAAATCCTCTATCGCTTTTGCTCCTGCTCCTGAAACCGCTTGATAGGTTGAGACTACAATCCTACTTATACCCGCAACGTCGTATATCGGCTTTAGGGCAACAACCATCTGTATGGTTGAGCAGTTGGGATTAGCTATAATGTTTTTCTTCTTAAAGTCCTTCACATCCTCGGGATTCACTTCGGGGACCACCAGGGGAACTTCGGGATCCATTCTCCAAGCGGAAGAGTTATCTATCACAATAACGCCGTCTTTTGCAAACTTCGGAGCCCACTCCTTACTTGTTGAACCTCCCGCGGAGAACAGGGCTATATCTATGCCCTTAAAGGAATTCTCTTTATTTAAAGCCTTAACCCTATACTCTTTCCCTTTAAAGGTCAGTGTTTTTCCTTCGGAACGCTCGGAAGCGTAAAGGATAAGCTCATCAACGGGAAAGTTTCTCTCCTCAAGAACCTTTAAAAATGTCCTTCCTACCTCTCCCGTAGCTCCTACTATCGCAACCTTATAGCCCATAGGAGTTAATTTTATAAAAGTCTGTATTTTTTCAGTATGGCTTCAGGCTCCTTATCGGTTTTAGCCTTTTCCCTAACTCTTCTTCATGCTCAAGGTAATCAATAGTTTCATCCCTTACCTTATCTTATAATTGTCTGTTTATCTCACCACGCAAAGGCTATAACACCTGCTGTTAATGTAGTAAATACACCCGTTATTTATAAAGCTGGTCAAATCTTTTGTTCATATATTCTCTCAATTCCTTAAATCTTTTATCCGTCTGTTCCATAAAGGTTTTTAAAGTTGCTTTAATTTTCATACTCTCCTTTATAAGCTGTTTTTCTTCTTGAGAACTCAAAGGAAAACAAAAACTTGCCAAAGGAAAAAGTACTGCAACTAACCTTGCCATAACTTATTAGTTAGATACTTGTCTTTTTCTTAACAACTATGAGCTTATCATCGGGGAGAACTTCAAAATCCTTCTCCGGCATAACTATAATATCGTCCCCCCTCCTTATGCCGAGTAAAATCCTTCCGTCTCTTATCTCTCTTTCCAGCTCTTCAACGGTTTTATTCTCTCCGGCCGGAATCTCTTCGTAGTCAACTTTCTCTATTATTAGGTCAAGAACGCCGGCTTTTTCCCTCTTTTTAAGAAAGTTTGAAATCATTATGCCTACAACTTCTCCGTCAACGACTATGTAGTCTATTATCTTCTTTCTCTTTATCGTCTTTGCGTTCTCACGTAGAAGAATCTCCGCTATTATTGTAGCCCTCGGATTTAGGTCTCTCACAAGCATAGCCGAGAGTATCGTTCTCGCATCTATTGAGTCCTCCGTAAGACTTACTCCTTTTTCCGCAAGGATTATAACAACGCTTGCGTTCTCAACTCCGGCGTTTTTTAACACTTCCTCACTTACGTAATCACCTTTTTTGTAATAAAACTCCTTCCTCGGCTCAAGCTCCTGCTCGGTTATAACTACCACCGGCTTCATCCTCTCTCCCCTTTCCTCGTAAAACCGTTTAAGACTCTCAAGGACAACTTCCCCTGTTTCGTTCCACCCGCATATAACTATGTGATTCTTCATTTCTCTAAAGCTAACCATACCCGCTTTTAACATATTAACGTAGTGAAAGAAGCTTGTGCTAAAAGTTGCGGTGATTAAAGAAAAAAGAAATAACCCCGTTATTCCGAGAACCATAGCCAGGAATCTTCCTTCCGCTGTTTTCGGAGTTATATCTCCGTATCCTACGGTTGTCGCGGTAATTATTACGTAATAAAGGGCATCGTATAAACTTTTTATGTTTGGATTTCCGCCTATATGTTCAATGGAAAAGATTATAAGTATCAGTGAAAAGATAAAAACGAAGAAAATAGCTAATAAAAAGATAAGCTCGTAAGCGAAATCCTTAAGAACATTCTTGAAAAATGCAAAGAAGAAATTATACCTGTAAGTAAGCCTTAGGACTCTTGCTATAAGAACGATTAACCTTATTATTCTGAAAGACTGAAGCGTGGGAATTATTGCTATAAAGTCAAGGATTGTAAGTGGATTTTTTATGTAATTTATTTTGTTTTCAGCTATTATAAACCTCCCTACTAGTTCAAAGGCTATTATTAGACTGGCAAAGTATTCAATATTCATAATCACAGGGTGTAAGCTTGAGTGAAACTCGTGTATCTCGTCGTAAACGGTAAGTATTACCGAAATGAATATAACCGTGAAGGAAAAGGTGTTGTAAATGTAGAAAACAACGCTCCTGTCATTCTCAAGAATTTCGTAAAGAAGCTTTTTCATTATGGTATTTATATTCTATGAAGCTATACAGTGTCCAGTTCAGACAGAGATCTCCGGAGCACAACCTAAAGCTCGTCCTTAACTTCTTGAATAAAGTTGAAGATAACTCTCTCGTTCTCCTCCCGGAGATGTGGTATTCCGGATTTGACTACGAAAACCTTGAAGAGCACACAAAGGAAACAGAAAAAATTCTTGAAACTCTTAAAGAGGTTTCCGAAAGTAAATCCCTCACGTTATGCGGAACGCTTCCGGAAAAAACTGAGGAAGGGATAAAGAACACAGCTTTCCTCATTGAAGATGGAAAAATTATAGGGAAAAGGGGAAAGATAAAGCTTTTTAAACTCTTTGGTGAGGATAAATACTTTATTCCTGAAAGGGAGAATAAAGTTTTTAATACAAAGTTCGGAAAGGTAGGAATACTTATATGCTTTGAGCTTAGGTTTACCGACCTTATCCTTGAACTTCAAAGGGAAAAACCCGATATAGTTCTAGTTCCGGCCCAGTGGGGATACGCAAGAAGGGAACACTTCAGAACCTTATCAAAAGCTCGTGCTATAGAAATTCAAGCTTTTCTGGTTGCCTCCGATACCTGGGGAGAACATCTCGGTGTTAGGTATGGAGGCAGTTCGGGCATATACTCCCCTTGGGGGGAAGTTCTTTCTTTTTCCGAGAAGGGAGATACGCTTCTCTTTGCGGAGTATGACCCCGATTACTTGAAGGAGGTAAGAGAGAGTTTACCTATTAAAATTTAATTATGCTTTTGAAGTTAAAGATTTTCAGATACAACCCGGAAACGGGAGAAAAGAGATACGACTACTTTGAAGTTTCCTACGAAGAGGGGATGACCTTTCTGAGAGCTTTCCAGAAGATAAAAGAGGAGATAGACCCTACCCTCTCCTTCCGTGCTTTCTGCAGGGCAGGGATATGCGGAACCTGCACCGTTTACATAGATGGATTCCCGAAGCTTGCCTGTAAGGAACAGACGTTACCTTACATACTCATGGGAAAAACGGTTGTCGTTGAACCCCTTGATAAGTTTGAGGTTATACGGGACCTCGTTGTTGACAACGAAAAGGTTATAAACCGAATGAAAAAGTTCAGAACCTGGATTAAGGAGTTCAAAGGTGAGGTAAGGATACCCCCTGAGATAAATAAGAAGATAGAGAAGGGAGCCGATTGTATACTCTGCAGTGCTTGTCAGTCCTACTGTCCCCAGGTGCTTGAGGAGGAGTATGCCGGACCCCTTTTCTTTGCAAAGATTTACAGATTCCTTGAAGACCCGAGGGAAGAAAATAAGGAGTTCAGGATAAAGGAAGCCCTTGAAGGAAATCTTTACCACTGTCTCTCGTGCAATAAGTGTAACACCGCATGTCCCAAAGACGTTGAGCCCGCAACACTCATAAGGGAGTTGATGACGATAAAAACGGAAGTATCTTAAAACCCTCATGGGGAAAACGAAAAATGTCTTTATATGCCGGGAATGCGGATACAAGTCCGTGAAGTGGCTCGGAAGGTGTCCTTCCTGCGGGAGTTGGAACACCTTCCTGGAGGAGGTTTATCAAAATAATTCCTTTTCACTCGTAAAAGAAGACTCAAAGATTCTTCCCGTATCCTCTTGGGAAAGGGAGGAGTTAAACAGGGAGAGCACAGGATACAAAAGCCTTGATACGGCACTCGGTGGAGGGGTGGTAAAAGGCCAGGTTATACTCATAGCGGGAGAGCCCGGCATAGGTAAATCAACCCTTCTTCTTCAGGTATCGGACCATTTTGCAAGGGATAAAAAGGTTTTATACGTATCCGGGGAAGAGTCGGGAAACCAGATAGCCCTTAGAGCTAAAAGACTCGGAATAGAAAACGAAAACCTTCTCGTTTATCCCGAGACAAACCTGGAGAGAGTTTTAAGCGTCCTTGAAAGGGAAAACCCGTCACTTTTGGTTCTTGACTCGGTTCAAACGATTTTCTCGGAAAAACTTGAGAGTTCAGCAGGTTCGGTAAGTCAGGTAAGAGAAGTAACCTACAGAATTACCGAGTTCTGTAAAGATAAAGGAGTACCCGCCTTTATAGTCGGACAGATTACAAAGGAGGGAAGCATAGCCGGACCGAAGGTTCTTGAACATATAGTTGATACGGTTTTACAGTTTGAAGGAGAGAGGTTTAACTTCTACAGAATTGTTAAGGTTGTGAAAAACAGGTTCGGCTCAACGGGAGAGATTGCGGTCTTTAAGATGACCGACCGAGGCCTTGAGGAGGTCCCGGAACCCTCAGCGTTCTTTATAAGTGAAAAGGCAAAAGCTCCCGGGAGCGTTGTGTTTCCCCATACGGAGGGGAGTAAGCCTGTCCTTCTTGAGATACAGGCGCTTGTAATTCCTGCTCTTTACACAACACCCCAGAGGAGAACCCAGGGCTTTGACCCGAACCGATTGGCCCTTATACTCGCTGTTCTTGAAAAAGAGTCAAAGGTCTTCACAAGGGACCAGGACGTTTTCGTAAACGTGGCGGGTGGAATGAGTGTAAAAGAACCTGCTGTTGACCTTGCAGTTGCTATGGCTATCGTTTCCTCAAAGAAGGAAAAGGAAATCCCCGAAGACACGGTTATATTCGGGGAACTGGGACTCTCGGGAGAGGTGAGAGCGGTTCACTTCGGAGACCTAAGACTTAAGGAAGCGAAGAGATTTGGTTTTAAGAGAGCCATTATCCCGAAAAGCCTTGAGATACACATAGAGGATATGGAGGTGTATCCCGTCTCCCATATAAACGAAGCCGTGGAAATCCTCTTTTAACAGCACTTTATCCAGTCAAGGGGTGAGTTCGCTATCCCTATTCTCTTGTGCCACTTGTGGAACTCCTCAAGAAGTTCGGGATACAGCTCAAGGAGGTAAAACTTAAGCGGTGTAGATATACCGAAGTAATCAAGGAATAGGAAAAATAAAAAAACTTCCTCAATCTTTTGGGCTTCCCTTCCGAAAGCCTGTCCAAACTTAAGCCTGTAAAACTCCTTAAGGATTTCTTTCAGCTTCAAGCTTTTTCACCCCCTTCTGAAGCTTCCTGAAGGCCCTCCTTATTCCCCTAACCGCCTGTCTAATTCTGTGTTCGTTCTCAACAAGTGCAAACCTTATGTATCCCTCACCGTATTGTCCGAAACCGATTCCGGGAGATACCGCAACCTTTGCCTCCTTTAAAAGGAACATAGAAAAATCAAGAGAGTTCATATTTACCCACTCGGGTATTTTTGCCCATACGAACATAGTAGCCTTAGGTTTTTCAACCTTCCATCCGAGCTTATTCAGACCTTCAACGAGAACGTTCCTCCTTTTCTCGTAGATCTTCGCTTTTTCTTCAACTATCTCGTAAGGGCTATCAAGGGCTATTATTGAGGCTACCTGTATGGGTGTAAAAATTCCGTAGTCAAGATAGCTTTTTAAGTGTGCGAGGTTCTTTATAAGGACTTCATTCCCCAGAACAAAGGCGACCCTCCAGCCTGCCATAGAGAACCCTTTTGACATTGAGTAAATCTCAACCGCAACGTCTTTTGCCCCTTCAACCTCAAGTATTGAAGGAGGCTTATAACCGTCAAAGGCTATATCCGCATAGGCAAAGTCGTGGATTATCCATATGCTATTTTCTTTAGCAAATCTTACAAGCTCCTTAAAGAAATCCTTTTCAACGGTTAAGGTTGTAGGATTGTGGGGAAAGCTTACGACAACCGCCTTAGGTTTAGGCATTGCGGTTTTTACTATTTCGTATAGTCTTCTTAAAAACTCTTCTTGAAAGTTTTCGTTGGAGTATATCAGGGGTATTGAGTGAACCTCCCCGCCCGCTATTATAGGTGCGTAGTAATGGATGGGATAGGTCGGATTCGGAACGATTACAGTATCCCCGGGTGAAATCATTGCAAGCATGAGGTGGGAGTATCCCTCCTTTGCCCCTATGGTGAGGATAGCTTCCCTTTCAGGGTCTAACTTCACTCCATATCTTCTTTCGTAAAAATCACATATGGCTTTTCTTAGCCTCGGTATTCCCCTTGATGCGGAGTATCCGTGAACGTGAGGTTTTTGTGCCACCTCACACAGCTTGTCTATTATGTGTTTTGCCGGAGGCATGTTCGGATTTCCCATTCCGAGGTCAACTATGTCTTCTCCTTCCCTTCTCAGCTTGTACTTCAGCTCGTTAACGAGGGAAAAGACGTACTTTGGTAGTCTCCTTATCCTCGGGAAGGCCCAATCCATCGGGTCTTCAATCATTCTCCATCTCCTCTTCCAGCTCCTTACACTTTATACACATCGTTGTAACAGGACGAGCTTTTAACCTCTCGTAGGGTATCTCCGCCCCGCAGTTCTCACATATACCGTAGTTTCCCATCTCAATCTTCATAAGTGCGTAATCTATCTTATGTAATAGCTTAGCCTCCCTTCCCCTGATTCGGAAGGTTATAAACCTATCAGTTTCAAGGTCCGCTCTGTCTATCTCGTCCCCCCCCTCAAATGCAACGTTTGAGGGATCCTTTATCTGTTCTTCTGCCGAAGCGAGAATCTTTCTTTTCATCTCAAGAAGTATAGCTTTAAGCTCGTTAACCTGTTCCTGCGTAAGGTGGTGCAACCTTTCCTCCTTAAATATTTAATCTACGAACTTATCGGGAGATTTTCTCACCCTCTCAAGGAGCTCTTTCTTTCCGTCGCAGTAGATAGCTACAAACTCCGCAAGCCTCCTTCCGAGTCTCCTACAGGCCTCTTTTTCCTCTTCACTCCTCGGTTCCCCGGCAACTACAGCACCGTAGTGTAGTGTAAACTTCTTTCCCACGTAGTCCGTAACACCGAAAACGAGAAAACCGAAGTTCATCAGCATGGTTAAGATAGACATACAGGCTATCTCGTTACCTCCTCCCCATCCTCCCGAAGAGGAAAAAGCACACCCTATTTTCCCGTCTATCTCTCCCCAGAGGTCTCCGATAACGTCGTCAAAGAAACGCTTTATCTTCCAAGAGACAAGACCCATATTAGTAGGAGAACCCACAGCTATACCGTCCGCCCAGAGAACGTCTTCCTTTGTAGCCTCGTCAACGTGTTTAAGTCTTACCTCGGTTCCCTCTACGGAACGTGCTCCTTCCGCCACGAGCTTTGCCATTTTTTCCGTGTTTCCGGTCCTCGTGTCGTAAATTATAAGCACCCTTCCCATAGTATAGATTTTATAATTTGATAAGATGGGAAAGCTCTTCGTTATATCCGCCCCCTCCGGAACGGGAAAAACAACGGTAGCGGAAAAGCTTCTTGGTGAGATTGATAACCTGGAGAAGGTTATAACCTACACAACGAGAAAACCGAGACCCTATGAGAAAAACGGAGTTGACTACGTATTCATAACAAAAGAGGAGTTCGAAAAAAAGATAAAGGAAGACTTTTTTCTAGAGTATGCGAACGTCTATGGAAACTATTACGGAACTCCGAAAAAGGATATAGAGAGGATTCTTAAAGAGGGAAAGGATGCTCTTCTTGTAATAGACGTACAGGGGGCTTTTAAGGTAAAGGAGCTAAGACCGGATACGATAACCATATTTCTTCTCCCCCCATCCCTTGAAGAGCTAAAGAGGAGGATAGAGTCAAGAGGGTATAAGGACGAAAATATTGAAAAAAGGCTAAAAACCGCAGGTGAAGAGATTCCCTGTGCTAGATACTTTGATTACATAGTTGTTAACGACTTTCTCACCTCTGCGGTTGAGAAGGTGAAATCCATAATTGTTTCCCATAGGGTTTCACGGAAAAGTATACTTAATAATCTTGAAAAACTTCATCTGAATCAAGAAGTTATAAATCTTCTTAAAGGAGGTAAGTGTTATGTCAAGAAGACCTAAAATAGAAGAAGCTCTGAAAAATGTTGAATCAAGGTATGAACTGGTCCACGCTGCAGTCAAGAGAACACTCCAGCTTCTGCAGGAAGGTGATGACTTCTTCGTAACAAGAGGCGAAGAAAACTTAAAAAAAACCTTTGCGGCAATAGAAGATATAGCTGAGAATAAGGTTAAAGTGATAAGGCGAAAAGAAGAGAAATGATTCTTCTTCTCCTTATATCCTTTACATTTGCTTCCCTTGAACTTGAAAGGGGAAACTTAAAAGAGATTTTTAAGAAACTTTACGAAGGGAAAACAAATTCATTGGAACTTAAAGTTCTAAAGGCTTACTTTGAAACATTAGACCTTAAGGTAGAGCCTTATATATATTACTACACTAAGGGTTTAATACTTGAAAGGGAAGGGAAAAAAGATGAAGCTATAAGGTATTACCTTGAATCAATAAAGCTAAACCCTTACTATAACCCTTCTTACTACCGATTTAACTTTCTTATAAGGGAGGTTGAAAATAGAGAGTTTTACAGAAAAGCGATAGCGGAGGTTTTAAAAAAAAGATTTGAAAAAAAGCCTCCGGTAATCGTAAAAAACCCCGAAAACCATTACCTGTTCCTCGTTGAGAAGATGAGTCAATACCTCTTCGTATTTAAGGGAAATAAACTCGTGGATATGTATCCAGTAACTACGGGAAAGAATTTAGGAGATAAAAGAAAGGAAGGGGATGGGAGAACCCCGGAGGGTTTATACTACTTTACAGAGTTCATAGACCCGAGGTTTTTATCCGAAATATACGGCGGGATAGCTGTGGCCTTAAACTACCCCAATCCCTACGATAAACTCCTTGGTAAGACGGGAAGCGGTATATGGCTCCACGGGAGTAACGAGGAGGATAGAAACAAGCTCCCGTTCAGCACAAGGGGATGCGTTGTAGCGGAAACAAGAGTGTTAAAGAACGAGATTGTTCCAAAGATAAACATAAAGAATACGTTAATAGGTATATACAAGGTGATACCAAGAAAGCTAAGGCTTGAGGATGTTGAAGCCTTTATAAAAGACTGGAAAACCTCTTGGGAAAATAAAAACTACGATAGGTTCATATCCTTTTACTCAAAAAACTTCAGATGGAAGGGAGGAGGACTCAGGGAATGGAAAAGATACAAAAAGAGGACCATTCTCTCAAAGAAGTTTATAAACGTTGATATCTCAAACCTCACCATTCTCGCTTTCTCAAAACCCATGGATAAAGAACCCCGTTATTATCTCGTTGAGTTCCTTCAGGAGTACAGTTCGGACACATATTCCGACAAGGGAATAAAACGTATGTATCTAATTAAGGAAGGCAACGCTATCAAAATCCTTTCGGAAGAATTCTTAAAATTAAATTAAATGGTTGTTTTACTTTTACTACTTTTTTTAGACCTCGCCTTTTCCGAGTGGTTTTGTGGTCTCAATTACGAAGTTCAGATAAAACATAAAGTTTGGAAAAAGACTGGTAAAGTTTTCAGAAGAACGGATGTGATTCTTTACCTGCCCCTTGAATACACAACAAGTGGAAAAATTATAGAAGGCCTTGCTATAACTGTGAAGCAGAGTGAAAATAACGCAAGAATACTCGTGGAGACAAAAGATCCCCTTAGAGAAGATTGGCTTCTTGTTATACCTCTTAAGAACTCCTACGTTGAGGAGTATGCAAAGGTTGAGAAGATAAAGAGTGAAAAACCCCTGATAAAGGAAGTTTTTTCTGTTTACCCCTTTTCCATATCCGAAAGAAGCGTTAAGTTTCCCATGCCCCCATTAAATCCGACGGAAAAACTCAGAGTGAAGTTAAAACATAAAGGGAAAATAGGCTTTCCCGTTGGTGAGCTGAAGGAAAAGAAAGAAGTAAAGAAAAAAAAGAGGGTAAAAATCGTTTACTCCTTTACTTTCGGTTATGCAAAGACAACGACAAACGACCTTAACTTAAGAAACTTAAAGGAAATCATAAAGGTTCTTTCCGCAATAGGAAAGCTTGAAAAGATTGATATAATAGGGATGGCGGACGGAAAAACGAAAAACCCGAATATAAACGAAGAGGTTGCAAAAAGGAGAGCGTTATACATAGCTGAAAGGCTGTTGGGAAAGGAAAGAATAAAGTGTCTACTCAGGAAGTAAGACGAACAACTATATCCTTTTTTGCCAGATACTCCTTCAACTCGGGGATTGATATCTCTCTGAAGTGAAAAACTGAGGCTGCTAAAGCTGCCTCAACCTTTGTCTCTTTAAACACCTCGTAAAAGTGTTCCCTTCTTCCCGCACCGCCGGAGGCTATAACGGGAATGTTAACCGCTTCAGAAACCGCTTTATTAAGCTCTATATCATACCCATCCTTGGTTCCGTCCCTATCCATGGACGTTAACAGAATTTCCCCGGCTCCAAGACTCTCAACCCTTTTTGCCCACTCAATCGCGTCAATTCCGGTCGGTGTCCTTCCCCCGTGTATGTAAACTTCCCATGAGTTTCCCTTTCTTTTTGCGTCTATAGCTACAACTATACACTGAGAACCGAACCTCTTTGCGCCTTCGTATATAAGGTCCGGGTTCTTAACCGCAGCAGTGTTTATGGATACCTTATCTGCTCCCGACTCAAGGAGTTTTCTCATATCCTCAAGACTCTTTATACCTCCCCCCACGGTAAAGGGCATAAAGACGGTTTCAGCAACCCTCTTCACAACTTCAAGCATTATATCTCTTCCTTCAGCAGAAGCAGTTATGTCCAGAAAAACGAGCTCGTCCGCCCCCTCTTCCTCATACCTCTTTGCAACTTCTACGGGGTCTCCCGCATCCCTGAGGTTTAAGAACTTCACACCCTTTACGACCCTGCCCTTATCAACGTCAAGACAGGGAATTATTCGCTTTGCGAGCATGGATTTTATGTTATAATCTTCTAAGCCATTAAGCAAACGGGGTAAGGAAATGGAGTACTCACACGTAGTCTCTGGACTTATAAGCATAGCCATAGCCCTTGTCGTGATTCTTAAAGGCGGAAAACCTTCCCTTAAACCTACAAAATATCAGGCTCTCCTCGAAGGATATATAAGATTCGTCAGGAATATGCTTCTGGAAAACGTAGGTGAGAAAGGTCTGAAATACGTCCCGTTAATAGCTACCATAGGTGTTTTTGTGTTCTTCGGAAACATACTCGGTATGGTCCCGGGTTTTGAATCACCTACCGCCAACATAAATACGAACCTCGCTATAGCACTCCTCGTTTTCTTCTATTACCACTTTGAGGGATTTAGAGAAAACGGACTCGCATATCTCAAACACTTTATGGGACCGATTCCCCTGATGGCTCCTTTCTTCTTCATCGTTGAGATAATATCCCACATAGCAAGACCCATAACGTTATCCCTCAGGTTATTCGCAAACATGAAGGCGGGAGCACTACTCCTTATAACCCTCGCAAGTCTCGTTATAAAGAATCCTTTTACCTTAGTTGTATCACCGCCGGTGCTTATATTCGTAATAGCGATAAAGTTTCTCGCAATATTTATACAGACTTACATCTTCATGATACTTTCTGTCGTCTACATCGCCGGAGCTGTAGCACACGAGGAGCATTAAGATGAAGGTATTGCTCGTTTTCACGGATACCTTCTCGGACTGTGAGAGAGCTCTCCGCTTTGCGGTTGAATTTACCCGGAAACTGAGTGCTGAGCTTGAAGTCCTTGTAGTCCTTGAGGACCTATACCACCTTGAGAGAGGAAGCACGGCCTTCGGCATGCCCGTACCTCCCGACGTGAAGAACGAGGCTGTGAGAAGGATTGAGAAAAAGCTTAAAGAAAATTGGGAAAAGTACGCTTCTGAGGGGCTTCCGAGGGTGAGCTACAAGATGGGTCCCCTTCACGAAGAGGTTAAAAAGTTCGTTGAGGGGAAGGAATACGAGTTAATTATGTGGGCTTGTTACCCTTCAGCTTACTTGTGTAAGATAATAGACGACCTTAATACCGCTTCACTTATAATCAAATAACTTGAAGGAGGTAGGCGATGAAGAAGTTTCTCGCACTCTTAACCGTTATGATGCCCGCACTTGCGATGGCAGCAGAAGGGGAAGCGTCAATAGAGAAGGGGCTACTATACCTGGGAGCAGGTCTCGCAATCGGGCTTGCGGGACTCGGGGCAGGTGTAGGTATGGGACACGCCGTTAGGGGAACTCAGGAAGGTGTTGCGAGAAATCCCAACGCAGGTGGTAGACTACAGACCCTTATGTTTATAGGTCTCGCATTCATTGAAACAATCGCCCTTTACGGATTGCTCATAGCGTTTATACTCCTGTTTGTTGTGTAAGCCCTTTCCCCTTCCTTTTACCTTTATAGGAGGAGAGATATGGTAACGGAAGGATTAAAACCGCATATATCAATTAAGAAGAAGAAGAGAAAAAGCGGTTTTCTCGCCAGAATGAGAACCAAGTCGGGAAGGAAGATAATAGCAAGGAGAAGGAGAAAGGGAAGAAAGAGATTAGCTCCTTAAGTATGAAAAAGGTTTTTATATTATTTCTTAGGTTCTGGCAGAAATTCATATCTCCTATTTATCCTCCCTCTTGTAGATATTACCCTTCGTGTTCGGAGTATGCTATCCTGGCGGTTGAAAAGTACGGTGTATTAAAAGGTAGCTTTAAGGCGATACTACGTATTCTAAGGTGTAATCCCCTTTTTAAAGGAGGAGTGGATTATCCATGATGGACAACGATTCCCAATTTTGGAAAAGATTCCTTATCTTCACTGTTTTAATGTTCACATTTATACTCGGTTACGAGCTGTTTTACAGTTATTACTTTAAACCTCAACAGAAACCTATAAAAAAAGAAGAGAAAAAGGAAAAGTCCGAAGAAAAAAATGTAAATTTTCCCCAGCTTATGCTGGGAACTTTCAGGGAAAAACAAGAGTATAAGAAAAGTTTTAACGTAAAGCTCGGAAATTACTCCTTAGAAATATCAGAAAAGGGAGGGAAAATTATAAGGTTTGTTGATAAAAAATACGGCTTTAATCTGATATCAGAAGTTGAAAGAGCCTACAAAATATTTCCCTTGGAAGTTTTTACGGGTGATACTGACCTTGACAGGAAGTTAAATTTTGGTGAGTATAGAATCGTAAAAAAGGAAAATATTGTTGAGATAATACATAAGGAACTACCGTTTAGAAAAATTCTTACCTACAAAGATGGAGCTATTGAGTTAAAACTTAAAGGTATTAATAAACCTCTCTGGGTCTTTATAGGAAGTCCACCGGATGATGAAGCTTTTTATACCCACGTTGGACCCGTATTTAAGATAAACGGTGAGGTTGTAAGGTATGATATAAAGGAGCTGAAAGGTGTTAATGACTTTTCGGGGGAAATAGCATTCGGAGGAGAGGAAAGTAGATACTTCTTTAAAGGCCTGAAAGAACACACAAAACACCTTGTTTACAAGGTCAAATATAAAGACAACTTTACGAGTTTCTCCCTCTTCCTTTACGACTCTCCAAAGGAGATTTACATAGGTGCCAAGGATTACGCAAGATTAAGGGAACTCGGACTTGAGGATGTCCTTGATTGGGGAAAGTTAAAACTTATAGTAAAACCCCTCTTTAAGTTCCTTTACTGGATATACGAACATACAGGTAGCTGGGTTCTTGCAATAGTTGTTTTAACGCTTCTCGTTCGTATAGTTCTCTTTCCCCTCGGTTATAAGAGCACTGTATCCATGATGAAACTCCAGGAACTCGCTCCGAGGATAGAAAAGATAAAACAGAAGTATAAAGACGACCCCGTAAAGATGCAAGAGGAAATGATGAAACTTTACGCGGAAACGGGTTTCAACCCTATGTCGGGATGCCTTCCCTTACTTCTTCAGATCCCTGTTTTCTTTGCACTTTATAAAGTCCTTATAATAACCGTTGACCTGAAGGTAAGCAGTTTTCTCTGGATTCCGAGTCTTGCGGATAAGGACCCCTTTTACATACTTCCCATCCTCATGGGAGCTACGATGATACTCCAACAAAAGCTTACCCCGACCCCCGACCCTAAACAGGCCATGGTAGGGTATATAACCGCTGTAGCTTTTACCCTTCTCTTTATAAACTTTCCCGCAGGACTGGTTCTTTACTGGACCTTGAATAACTTACTTAACATAGCTCAGAATTATCTTATAAAGGATGTTCTGCTGAAGAAGGCGGACAATAAAAAGAAGGGAAGGGGCTGATTATGAGAGTTAAGGTTTTTTTAGAAGTTCCTAAAGAAGTGTCTATATTTTACAGGCGCTCCTTCTTATCCTTCATAAAAAGTGTTCTTGAATCGGAAGATGCAGACTATTGCGAAAAAATATTCCGAAGAGGAAGCTTTAAACCCTTTACCTTTTGTGTATTTTTCGGGGACATAAAGGTTAACGGGGAAAAACTCTACAACAACGGAAAAGCGATACTCACCGTTTCCTCAGGAAGTCCTGATTTTTTCTTGAGATTTTACAACGGTGTTAAAAAGATTAAAGAATTCTCGGGAAAATACATAAACGGTTCTATGAGGATACTAAGAACTCAACTTATTGAAGAAGACCCTCTTTCAGAAAGTAAGTGTGTTTTTAGAACCCTTTCCCCAATAGTTGTAGTTACGAAGGACAAACATCCCGTTCTTCCGGAAGAATTAAAATCTGACGGTGATACGTTTATAGTATTTGACAACAACGTGTTTACAAAGGAGCTACGTTTCTCCTTAAGACATATATTCAACGGTCTTCCGGAGCTTTCCTTTAGAAATAAGGTCGGGAAAAAGGCTGTGGTTAAGCACTTGGTAGGAAACAGCGAAGAGGAAAAAATTATAAAGATAGTTGCCTATCAGGGAAGTTTTATGCTTGAGGGAGACCCCTTCGTCCTTAATGAAATATACAAATACGGACTAGGATTCAGAAGACATCAAGGCTTCGGATGTCTGGAGCTGGTAAGGTAAACCTCTTAGGTCTTTACGAAAAGCTTATAAAGACCTACGGGAAACAGAACTGGTGGCCTGTTGATTACGAATATCACAAAAAATACGGCTCGGACCCGAGGGAGGAGATTGTTATAGGTGCAATTCTAACGCAGAATACAGCTTGGAAGAACGTTGAAAGAGCCCTTGAAAACTTGAAAAGGGAAAAAGTGTTATCCTTTAAAGGAATAAGAAGTATTGAAGAGGAAAAATTAGAAAATTTAATAAAACCTGCGGGATTTTATAAAAAGAAAGCGCAATACTTGAAGAATTTCGTAAGAAGGTTTAACAATATAGATGAGCTTTCAAAAGTTTCAAGAAGAAAGCTCCTCAAGTTAAAAGGAATAGGAAAAGAAACTGCAGACGCAATACTTCTTTATGCAACGGATAGGTTAACCTTTGTAGTTGATGCTTATACAAAAAGGCTTTTAAAAAGGCTTTGGAGAATTGAGGGTTCCTATGAAGAAATCAAGACACTTTTTGAAGAAAACTTACCGAGGGATTTAGAAATTTATAAGGAGTTTCACGCACTTATTGACGTTCATGCAAAGGAGGTTTGCATGAAAAAACCTTTATGTAATAAATGCATTTTGAGAGATAAATGTCTTTTTTATTTGGTGGAGGCGGCGGGAATCGAACCCGCGTCCGAGGACGGCGGCCACATCCGAGGCTCTACAGGCTTAGCCCGTGTTTAGGGTTTCCCTTCGGGTTGCCCACGGGCAAGCTCCCCGAAGGTAGCACGGGATGAGTGTCGGCTAACCGGCCCCGTGCAACCGGTCAGCCCGAGCGGGTGTCTCTGACGCCCTCCGGAAGGCCACCCGCAAACCTTCCGGGGACGCGCTGCCTGTTAATTAGGCAGCGAGAGCGAGTTCAGCTTCGGGAAGTGTTTCGGTGGCTGTTACGGGAGCCACCCGGCCTGCTCCTCGGGGACCGCCTGTCCCCGTCGAATCCCTTCGCCCCCTTGTGCATTTATTTAATTTATATCAATTGAGAGGAGTTTTCAAGACCTACCATCTGAAATGGGAAAAGACCATGTTTGCCTGTGCCATCCTGTGGGTCTCCTCCTTCTTCCTATACGCTCCCCCCTTCTCATTCAACGCATCCAATAACTCCGCCTTCAACCTCTCTATCATCGTATACTGCCCCCTTCCCCTAGGCCTCTCCCTCGCCGCCTCAACCAGCCACTTTATCGCTAAACTTATCTGCCTCC
>NZ_JBSLZM010000074.1:0-4751 GCF_056494385.1 Aquifex sp.
CCAAGTTTGAAGAGTTCCATAAGGTTGAGTATACCCCTGAGTCAATAGAGAAGGCTGTTGAGTTGTCTGTAAAGTACATAACCGACAGAAACCTACCCGACAAGGCGATAGACGTGATGGACGAAGCGGGAGCACTGGTAAAGCTAAAGGCTTCACAGCTGCCGCCCGAACTTAAGGAACTTGAGGAAAAGATTAAGGAATACGAAAAAGAAAAGGAAAAGGCCGTAAAGGAACAGGATTACGAAAAGGCTGCCAAGATAAGGGATGAGGAGCTAAGACTCAGGGCTAAGTTTGAAACTATGAAGGCAAAGTGGAAAGAAGAGATGGAGAAGAACAGACCTAAGGTAACCGAGGAGGATGTTGCGGAAGTCGTCGCAAGGTGGACCGGTATTCCCGTAAAGAGGGTTCACGAAAGCGATGCTGAAAAGCTTCTTCACATAGAAGAAGAACTTAAGAAGAGGGTAATCGGACAAGATGAAGCAATAAAGGCGGTGGCCAAGGCTATAAGAAGGTCAAGGGTAGGACTGAAGGGCAAACACAGACCTATAGGTGTGTTTATGTTCCTCGGACCAACGGGTGTAGGAAAAACTGAAACCGCAAAAGCTCTTGCGGAATACCTGTTCGGAACTGAAGACGCTTTAATCAGGTTTGATATGTCCGAATACATGGAAAAGCATACCGTCTCCAGACTCATAGGTGCACCTCCGGGATACGTGGGATACGAGGAAGGAGGGCAGCTAACCGAAGCTGTAAGAAGAAGACCCTACAGTGTTCTTCTCTTTGACGAAATAGAGAAGGCTCACCCTGATGTGTTTAACGTATTCCTCCAGATATTTGACGACGGAAGACTTACAGACGGGCTCGGGAGAACCGTTGACTTCTCTAATACCATTATCATAATGACCTCAAACCTCGGGGCGAGACTCATAACCGGCGGAACTATGGGATTTGAAAAGAAGCAGGGACTCCTTGACTTTGAGGAAATGAAGAAGAACGTCCTTGACCAGGTAAAGAGAACCTTCAGTCCTGAATTCCTAAACAGGTTAGACGAGATAATCGTATTCAGACCCCTTGAGAAGAAGGATATTGAACAAATTCTTGAGCTGCAGCTTAAGGAGATTAACGAAAAACTCAAGGATTGGAACATTAAGGTTAAGCTTCACAAGTCCTTTGTTAACTGGATTATTGAGCAAGAATACAAACCCGAATACGGTGCGAGAAGCCTCAAGAGAGCTCTCCAAAGGCACGTTGAGGACCTTCTTGCTGAGGAACTCATCAAGGGAACTTTCAAGGATGTTGAAGAGGTTGAGATAAGGGTAAGGAACAACAAGCCCTATCTCAAGCCCGTAAAGAAGAAAGAAAAACTGGAAGCACTCTTAGAAAAGTAATTCCCTTTCTTTCCCTTCCTTTATAATACTTTCTTTGTGAAACATCTGGTTTATACATTTTTGCTCTTATCCCTCTTCGTTTACGGTGTTGAGGTTGAAAAAGTAATAATTAAAGGAAACAGGTTTATACCCGATGACGTTATAAAGGGAATTTTAAAAACAAAGGAAGGAACAAAGTTCTCATTAGAGAGAATAAGGGAGGATATAAGGAGGCTTTTTAGGACAGGGCTTTTTAAAAAGGTAGAGGCTTCTTTAGATGATACAAATAAAAATGGGAAACCCGAGGTAATTTTTCTCGTTGAGGACCTTCCTGTAATCTACAAGATAGAGTTTAAGGGAAACGACGAGATAAGCAACGATGAACTAAAGGATGTTCTGGGAATAGAAACAGAACTGGGGGAAGTGGACGTTGAGGAGACGATAACGGGATACACTTCAAGTCCGGCCATTGAGGAAAGGGTAGGAATTCTAAAGACCTTAAAACTCGGGAGAATACTTACCTACAGGGAGATAGAAAGCCTAAGGAGAAAAATACTGGATTATTACAAAAAGGAAGGCTTTGTGGGGACTAAAGTTGAGTATAAACTAATACCTAAAAAGGGTGCTTCTAAGCTCGTATTCGTAATAAATGAAGGTGAAAAGGTATACGTTAAAGATATAAAAATAAAAGGAAATAAAGGCTTCAGTGCCAGGAAGATAAAGGGGCTAATGTCCCTAAAGGAACCGAATATATTTTTATTCAGACTTCACCCCGCTTACAGTGAAGAGATATTAAAGGAGGATGTTGAAAAAATAAAAGAATTTTACAAAAGTGAGGGATTTCTTGAGGCCGAGGTTTCTTATTCCGTAAAAAAGGACGGAGCTAAAAGGTATATAGTAATAAAGATTAAGGAGGGACCGAGGTATAAGCTTGAAAAGTTAATAATAAAAGGAAACAAGCTTTACGCATATTCCGAGTTAGTCGGAAACATTTTAGAGAAGAATAAAAGGAAAGGAGGATTCTTCAGAAGGGAGGTTATAGAGAAGATAAAGAAAAACATAAGGGATAAATACGGAGAAATAGGTTTCCTAAACGTTAGGGTTGAGGAAAAGGTAAAGGTGAATCCGGAAAAAAAGAGTGTTGTTGTAGTTCTGAAGGTTCATGAAGGAAACCCGGTTTACGTGAACAGAATAAGGATAAAGGGTAATTACGAAACAAGGGATTACGTAATTAGAAGGGAAATGCGGGTTCAGGAGAACGAGCTTGCCATAAAAAAGGGAATAGAACGTTCCCGTTCAAGAATTCTGAACCTCGGTTATTACGAAGATGTTCAGATAGAGCCTTTCCCTACAGGAGGAGCTAAGTGGGACCTTCTCGTGAAGATTAGGGAAAGGTTTACGGGACAGTTTTCGGTTGGACTTTCTTATAACGAAGTAACGGGATTGACAGGTTTTATTCAATTGAGAAAGGGAAACTTCAGGGGAACGGGAGATATTGCAGGGATTAGTGTAAGCTATGGTTCTCTTTACAGGAACAACTCTATTTCCTACACGAGAAAGTGGTTCCTTAAAAAGCCTATGGACCTTGACCTTTCTGTTTTTGACAGGAGGATTGAATACACGACTTACACGGTTCAGAGAACCGGGTTTTCCGTTGCTTTATCAAGGGAGTTCCGGGAATACTGGAGGGCTACGATAGGAACATCCATTCAAAAGATTAAATACAGCGATATATCGGAAGATGCTGTTCTCTACATAAAGGAACAGGCAGGGGAGAGGGATTCAAGGAAGATATTCTTCAGTATCAGGAGGGATACGAGAGACTTTTACCTTCTTCCGAGTAAGGGCTCTTTAATAACCTTTAGGAACACCTTAGGTGTGGGGTTGTTAGGAGGGGACGAAAAGTTTTATAAGCTCGAACTGGAGGGTGCAAAGTTTTTGAGCGATACTTACTTTGATACGGGCTTAATTTTAAGCTTGAGGGGAGAAATAGGCTTTGTTGAGTCATACGGTGGCAAGAAGGTTCCAATAGACGAAAGGTTCTTTGTGGGAGGTGATTTTTCGGTAAGAGGATACGAATACGGTTATGCAGGACCCATTGACCCCAATACGTTAGACCCTATCGGTGCGAAGAAGAAAATTTTAGCAAGTGTTGAGCTCACTTATCCCGTCTTTAAGAAAATTCTCTACTTTGCAACCTTTTTTGACTATGGACTCGGTGCAGATAGGTGGGAGGAATTTAAACTATCAAACTTCAGAGGTGGATACGGAATAGGTATAAGACTTATAACACCCTTTGCACCCATCCGTGTTGATTGGGCGTTCAAGACAAAGAAAGTTCCGGGAGATACAAACAACTCACGTATTCACTTCGTCTTAGGAACATTTTTCTAAGTGTCTCATAACGTGTTCCATATCCTTGTCTCCTCTTCCCGACAGATTTATAACGACTATTCCGTCTTTACCTAGTTCTTTTGCAATCTCGACAGCTTTTATAACGGCGTGTGCACTCTCAAGGGCCGGAATTATACCCTCGGTTTTCGCAAGAAGTTTAAAGCCTTCAAGGGCTTCTTCGTCGGTAACACTTGTATACTCTGCCCTTCTTATCTCGTAGAGGAGGGCGTGTTCCGGTCCTACACCCGGGTAATCAAGCCCTGCGGATATGGAATGTGTAGGAAGAATTTGACCCTCTTCGTCTTGGAGGAAGTAGCTCTTCATACCGTGCAGAACTCCGATACTTCCTCCGCATATTGAAGCCGCATGCTTCCCCGTTTCAAGGCCGTAGCCCCCTGCCTCAACACCTATAAGTCTAACCTCTTTATCTTCAACGAAGGGATAAAAAATTCCCATAGCGTTTGAACCGCCGCCTACACAGGCGACTATTGCATCGGGAAGTCTTCCTTCCTTTTTGATTATCTGTTCCTTTGTCTCTTTTCCTATAACACTTTGAAAGTCTCTTACAATCATGGGAAATGGATGGGGTCCTACAACCGAACCTATTACGTAATGAGTGTTTTCAACGTTTGTAACCCAGTCCCTTAACGCTTCGTTTATAGCGTCTTTCAAAGTCCTGCTACCGCTTTTTACTATCCTTACTTCCGCACCCAACAACTTCATCCTGAAAACGTTAAGAGCTTGTCTTTCCGCGTCTTCTTCCCCCATGTAAACAACACACTCAAGACCCAAGAGTGCACAAGCGGTAGCGGTTGCAACCCCGTGCTGACCCGCTCCCGTTTCAGCTATAACCCTTTTCTTACCCATACGTTTTGTGAGAAGACACTGGCCTATCGTGTTATTTATTTTGTGAGCACCGGTGTGAAGTAGGTCCTCCCTCTTTAGGTATATTTTCGCACCACCTACGTATTTTGTAAGCTTTTCTGCAAG
>NZ_JBSLZM010000075.1:0-2636 GCF_056494385.1 Aquifex sp.
ATTTCCATTTCCTTAATAAGTCTTTCTTCAATCACTTTATAAATCTCTTCAAGAGCTTCTTCCTTAATCTCTTCCTCCTTAAGCATCACGGTTGTTGAGAAGTCCTTAACCACGTCCGAGATAAGCATCCCTACGGCGGAAAGGAGGCCAGGATTTTTGGGAATTAAAACCCTCGGTATGTTTAGCTCTTTGGCGAGAAATACGGCGTGAAGACCTCCGGCACCACCGAAAGAAACAAGGGTGAACTCCATCGGGTTGTATCCCCTCTCTACGGATATCCTCCTTATAGCTCTAACCATGTTTGAGTTGGCAACGTTCAGTATAGCCTCCCCGAGCCGGTGGGGGTCAACACCCAGTTTTTCAGAGAGATTTTTAAAGGGTTCTTCAAGCAGTTCCGGATAAAGCCTCATCCTTCCACCGAGGAAGTGTTCGGGAACGAGTCTCCCGAGGTATAGGTTAGCATCCGTTACCGTTATATCTTTTCCCCCTTTTCCGTAACATATGGGTCCCGGTTCTGAGCCTGCACTTTCCGGACCAACCCTCAGCGCTCCTCCCTCGTCCAGCTTTGCTATTGAACCCCCTCCGGCTCCTACGGTGTGTATATCAATCATGGGGACTTTCACGGGTAGACCGGATATCTTTGATTCAGTGGTAAGTCTCGGTGTTTTATCTATAAGGGATACGTCCGTGGACGTTCCTCCCATATCAAAGGTTATTAACTTCTCGTATCCCGCAAGTCTTCCCACATACAACGCACCCATAACACCTCCCGCCGGACCCGAGAGAATGGTTCTTACCGCCTCCCTTGAAGCGGTTTCAACGGATATAACTCCACCGTTTGACTGCATAACCCTGAGACTGTCACCTTCCTTTACGTTTTCCTTGAGGTATCTTAGATATCTACTCATCTTGGGAGACACGTAAGCGTTTATAACGGTCGTTGAAGTTCTCTCATACTCCCTAAACTCGGGAAGAATTTCCGAGGAAAGCGTAACAAAAAGCTTCTCCCTTTCAAGCCTCTTTCCTACCACCTTTTCATGTTCGGGATTTGCGTAGGAGTGGAGAAAGCAAACGGCAACTGATTCAACGCCTTTACTAAGTATCTCATTTACTACCTTTTCCAGTTCTTCCGTGTTAATATCCTGAAGAATTTCCCCCTTTTTATTCATCCTGCACCTTATACCGAACCTTAGCTTCCTCGGCACAAGAGGCTTCGGCTTTTTATAGTGTAGGTTGTAAAGCTCTTCTCTGTTCTGTCTACCTATCTCTATAACGTCTTCAAAACCTTTATTCGTTATCAATGCGGTTTTTGCTCCTTTCCTTTCCAGAAGTGCGTTGGTCGCTACCGTTGAACCGTGAACTATATCAAGCCTCTTATCCTTTCCTATGATTTTTAATCCTTCAATAACAGCCTCGGCGGGATTTTGGGGGGTTGATGGTATCTTTAGGACATTCCAAGTTTTCCCGTCCCAGTATACGAAGTCTGTAAAAGTTCCTCCCGTATCAACGCCGACGTAAACCTTATCCATGGTTTTAAGTTTAGTCAACCATCCCGTACCTAGGGTGCAAGGCTTAACTTTGGAGAGTAACTCCTGAAGGAGTTACCCTCACGGGCGGATTGTTCGCCCGTCCCCTCACGAGGGGTTTATCCTTGTTAATGTGAAGCTCTACGCCCTTACGGACGGGTCTTCCGGGTAGGATTATATTCCCTACCGGAAGCTCCGTAAGGAGATTCCTGCATGGGCAAGGGCTTTCCGCCCTCTCTACGGGCGTAAGTTCGGATTGCTCCGGCCCTGCCGCCCTTAAGGCGGGCGAGACCTAAATCCTTCCCGCTTTTCACCACTGCCTCACCTTTTATCTTCAAGGCGGAGGCCGACATTACACCCCTATAGCTCTCCACCTACACGTATTATTTTAGCCCTTTGCTTTACCACATACAACCCTAAAACGCCCTTATGGGTGACGACTGCACAACCCTCACTTACGGAAGGGGACTTAGGGCGTAAGTTTAGTTTAAAAAGAAAAAAAGGAAAAGAAAAGAGATTAATTTCCCTGTAATGTAATTGTATCGGTATAGGTAAAATCAAGCACAGAGTATTCGGAGAAACTACACTGAAGATTGAATATTCCTGTAACTTTTCTATTATTCCAATCAATATCCACAGTATTTATAGTTAATAAACCTGAACAATCAGCAGTGTCAGTTTCCGTACCAGATTCTCCATCACAATTATAGTTTACAGAAGTATTACACGTAAATGGTGTTTCTCCTTTTACAGTTCCTGTTGCCTCATCGTAGTAAATTCTTCCGGAAGAACCTGAACAATTAAAAGTTCCTTTTACATAACAGTTCAAACCATAAACCTGTATATAACCATCTATTGTTCCGCTTGAAGAAGTATCTAATATAATCTCGGGTTTAGTAGGATTAAATGAAATATTAGAATACTTAAATTCGGTTATCTTTGCTACTTCATTTACTTCAGTGGGAGAAGATATAAGATTTTTACCTTCATTTTGTTTAAGAATATTAAAACTTTTCGCTATTAGGTCATTCTTCTGGGCTACAGTAACATCAGGTTCAGTAAGTGTTACCGTTCCTAAGGAACTTTCTAATGTATCTCCTATATTTAGCT